>JAWODE010000485.1:0-6178 GCA_046483455.1 Candidatus Hydrogenedentota bacterium
TCCAACATCAACGGGTTCAACGCCTATGCGTATTGGGGCGAAACAGACAAGCTGATCAATGCCATCCTGATGCTGAAAGCCGGAAACTTCAACTCGTTGCGCGTCTGCCAGCATGTGCAAATACCTGAAGTCAGGGAGATACTGGACCGCCTGGGTATCATGACCCAGCAGGACCAGGGCGCCGGCGGCTATGGTTCCCTCCCCACGGGTATCCGGAAGCCCCACTATCTCCTCGCAGCAAAGACCCTCACCCGCATTACGTATAACAACCCCGGCGTGGTACTGATATCGCTCGGCAACGAAGGCGACTGGCCTACCGCAGACGCGGTCAGGTCCGGACTGACGGCTGATCCCCAGCGCATCTATGTCCCTATCAGCGGCCGCTTCACGCACAGCGGCAAAGTATGGGATATGCCGGAGGAATTAAGAGCCAACACCATTGACGATGGTCATCCTTATTCCGGCTGGTATGGCGGAATCAAACCGCAAACATGGCTTTACGAATCTCCGATAGCACGAAACGTCGGCGGCAAAGGCCGGATGGTGCTGCTCGGGGAATTCGGCGCCGAGGCGCTGGACAGCTATGAAACGATGAAGACCTATCCGGAGCAATTTGCGCCGCCGCCCGCCGATGCCGATACGTTGTGGGCTGCTTCGCAGGTGCAGAAGCACGATGTAAAGCAGATTGTCGGTCTCGGCCGCAAACCGGTCAACCTGGGCGAATACATTGAAGCGAGTCAGAATTACCAGGAAGCCCTGCTTGCGGACAAAATCATCCAGATGCGCCTTCTGCCGCGCGATGTCGCAGGATACTTCCATTTTCATTTTATGGACGTCGTCCCGGTGTTCTGGCCCAAATCGATTGTAAGCCACGATCACCGGCCCAAGAAGGCCTACTATCAGATCGCGCAGATAAATCAACCCGTCGTCGTATTGCCACGACTGAGCGGCAATCGCCCGGATGAAATGACGCTGTGGGCATGCAACGACCTGGATACCCCCGTCAACGGCGCTACGGTTGCATGGACCGTCAGCAATGAAGGCAAAGCGCTGATTGAAGGAAAACAGACCATAGACGTCCCGCCAATTGGCGCTGTAAAGGTTGAAACCGTTAACCTGAAGCCTGCTACATGGAAGCATCTTGTCTGCGACCTGCGGCTTACGTTGACTGATGCGGAGGGCACGGTAATTTCGGTATACCGGCGCCAACTGCGGTGCGTCCCGAAACAATTGCTGGACAAAAACATCAGGGAACACGTAGTGGATCCGTTTAACGAGAAGAAGGAATAATGCTCATGCTCCTGTTCGGGCCGCTGGTCTTGTTCGTATTCGCCCTCGGCATCATGGCCGCCGGGCTCTCCTTGCCCCTGCCCAAGTCACCCGAAAAGAATACATTGGAAAGGTAAACCGAAAAATGAACCGTAGAGACAGACATTCACTGCCATTAATGGTGTTCTTGCTCGCAACAACAACGCTATGGGCTTCCGAAGGAAAACTATCCGTTAGTACCGACCGATTGGTCTGGACGTCACCAAGCCAGGATTCAAGAGGGTCGATGCCCATTGGCAACGGGGATATTGGGGCCAATGTGTGGGTCGAAGAAAACGGCGACCTGCTGTTCTACCTCTCAAAAACCGATGCGTGGAGCGAGAACTGCCGGTTGCTCAAACTCGGCAAAGTCAGGGTGTCGCTCAAGCCCAACCCCCTGCAATCGGATTGCGCCTTCAGCCAGACACTGGATCTCGAACATGGCGAAATTTTGATCCGTTTCAAGGCAGCCAACCAGGACGCAACAATCCGGTTTGCCGTGGACGCCAATCACCCGGTTGCAACCGTGGATATCGGCAGCACAACGCCCGTTGAGGCCACGGTCTCCCTGGAACACTGGCGTACAGAACGCAGGGAATTGAAGGGCACGGAGGCGCACTCGGCCTACGGACTAACCCCGGCCGGTGGTGAAAAGGTCCCCGTCGAACCAATTTTCGTTGAACCGGACACGATTATGACCGGACAGAGGGATCGCGTGGTTTGGTATCACCGCAATGAGCGCTCGATGTGGAAAGCCAACCTGGAACTTCAAGGCCTGGGTGATGTCGTTGAACGCCAAGAGGACCCGTTGCTTCATCGCACGTTTGGCGCGTTGATCCAGGGGGAGCGACTGATCAGCCAGTCCGAAACCGTCCTGAAGTCAGCGGCGCCGGCGAACCAGATTCATGCGGATGTTTACCCGCTTACGGCCCAGACCGAATCAGCGGATGCGTGGCTTAAACAGCTCGAAGCCAATGCCAAACGCATTCGTGCACTCCCCCGCGATGAACGGCGCAAAGCCCACCGCGCCTGGTGGAAGGCTTTCTGGGATCGAAGCCATATCCGAATCTCCTCCGAAAACGAGAAGGATAAGAAGGTCGTGGAGAACATCAACCGCGGCTATCGCTTGCAGCGGTACATGAACGCCTGCGGTGGCCGGGGCCACTTTCCCATCAAGTTTAACGGCTCCATCTTCACCGTCGATACGATGAACCACACGGATCGATTCAAAGGCTTCGATGCCGACTACAGGCAATGGGGAGGCCCCTACTGGTGGCAGAACACGCGCCTGCCGTACTGGTCGATGTTGGAATCCGGCGATATAGACCTGATGAAGCCGCTCTTCACGATGTTCCGGGACAACCTGGAGAGCCGCAAAACAGCCACCCGTACGTACTACGATCACGAAGGCGCTTTCTTTCCGGAAACCCAGTACTTCTGGGGCGCCTATACGGACAGCAATTACGGGCGTGACCGCTCTGATCTTCCCCCCGGCATGACACGGAACACATACATCAGGTACTACTGGCAGGGTGGTCTGGAGCTCTCCCTGATGATGTTGGACCACTACGCATTTACGGGCGATGACCCCTTCGCCCGGGAAACGTTGCTGCCCCTGGCTTCGGAAATTCTCACCTTTTTTGATCAGCATTGGAAACGGGATGAAAACGGAAAAATTCGTTTTGATCCGGCCATGGCCCTGGAAACCTATAAACAGGCGGTGAATCCCCTGGTTGAGATCGTGGGCATTCAAAAGGTGTGCGAGGAGATGCTGGCCCTGCCGGAGTCGCTGACCACGCAGGCACAACGCACCCAGTGGAAGCGACTCATCTCAGAATTGCCGCCCGTGCCTACGCGGGAGGTGAATGGGGAGAAACTCCTGGCTTGCGCTGAATCCTACAGCGGCAAACAGAATATCGAGAATCCCGAACTCTACGCCATCTTTCCCTACCGTCGCTACAGACTCGGAAAACCGGACCTGCAACTTGCGCGCCGGACCTTTGCGCAGCGGGCCGTCAAGCAAACCGGCGGCTGGCAGCAGAACGCCATCAAGGCCGCGTATCTCGGTTTAGCCGATGAAGCGGCAACGATGGTAGGGCAAAATTTCAGCACATGGAGTAACCAGCATCGGTTCCCGGCCATGTGGGGACCCAACTACGACTGGATCCCGGATCAAGATCATGGCTCAGTTGCCATGATTGCCCTGCAGCGCATGCTGCTGCAATACGATGGAGAGGAAATCCGCCTCCTTCCGGCCTGGCCCCCAGAATGGGATGTCGATTTCAAGCTTCATGCACCCTACAAGACAACCATTGAATGCAGTGTCAGAAACGGTGAAATCGCGGAGATGAAGGTAACGCCGGAAAACCGCAGGAAAAATATCATTATCCAGGGGATTAAACAATAAAGCAGTCAACCATGCAATAGATCCGACAACAATATATTGATTGAATGACCTTCCAGGGCGGCACCCGCCCCATGTGCAGCGAACACTTCGGAGCACTCATCGGCCTCGACGCGGAATGGCGCGCTCAGGGCGCTTCGGAAAACGAAATCAACATGATGGCCTTCGATTGGGACGATGTCCCCATGGCGCCTTGTGCCGGCGAATGCGGCCCCATCAACACCCCCGAACCGGTTCTCCTGGAGGAAATCGAAACCCACCAGGTCATCCGCGACCATCTCGGCCGTACCGGTAAGCTGTGCAAAGACACCGCCACGCTGCCTCGCCAGGGCGGGATTCGAACCCGCAACCCGCCGATGCGGCGGGTCGGGTCCTCGGTCTGTGGTTCCTGAATACTCGTCCTCGTTGTCAGCAGAGGCCTTACAATGCCGCCGCTCTCAATCGAATTCGTCCTCTGCTGTGCAATTTGCTACCCTTTTCACATCCTTCCCGTTGCGCCTTATTGGAAATGTCATCGGAGTAGAGATGATTGAATGCATTAGACGGTGTACGAGCTTCTTGGCAGCGGTGCTGAAGTCTCGCGCGGGGCTTCAAGTTGAGAACCTTGCGTTAAGGCATCAGCTGTGCGTGTACCAGCGGAGCGTCAAGAGGCCGAAAGTGAAACCGGCGAATCGTAACCGGCTCCCTCGGAGAACTGTCGTTAAGTACATTAAACACTTGTCTGTACTGGTGTCCGGTTAAGGTTCTTGGCTTACGCCTCAAGTTATTGGTATTCCGCTGGTTAGGGGACATGTTTCGATTTTTCGATTTCAATTTGCCGCGACGTTTCGGCCATGATTTCCCTTTTTCAAGAAGAAAGGGGGCGCGATGTACGAAGGACGATGCATTTTTTCCCAGCTCATGGAGTTCCTTCCAACGTACGACTACAACAAGTGTGTGCGGCGCTATCGCGGCAACTATCGTGTGCGCACGTTCTCCTGCTACGACCAATTCCTCTGCATGGCCTTCAGGCAACTCACCTATCGCGAGAGTCTTCGCGAGATCGTCACCTGCCTGGATGTTTTGAAGCCCAAGCTCTTTCGCATTGGCATTCGCGGGAAGGTATCGCGCACCACGCTGGCCGACGCAAACGAAAACCGCGATTGGCGCATTTACGCGGACTTCGCCCAAGTGCTCATTGCCCAGGCCCGAGCGCTGTATGCCGACGACGACTTCGGCGTGGAATTGGACAACACCGTCTACGCCCTCGACGCCAGCACGATCGACTTGTGTCTCTCGCTTTTCCCATGGGCAAGATTCCGCAAAACCAAAGGCGCTGTCAAGCTGCACACCTTGCTCAACCTGCGCGGCAATATCCCGGAATTCATCCCTATTTCCGACGGAAAACTGCACGATGTCAACGTCCTCGATATTATGATTCCCGAAGCCGGTTCCATCTATGTGATGGATCGCGGGTACGTGGACTTCAAGCGCCTCTGTGCCTTGCACCAGGCCACGGCTTTCTTTGTCACCCGGGCCAAGCGCAACTTCAAGTGCACGAGCCGTTACTCGCGCCCCATCGACAAGAAGACCGGCCTGCGATGCGACCAGACCGTTGGGCTGACGGGCTTCTATTCCAACAAAGACTACCCCGAGACACTACGCCGCGTCGTCTACCGCGACGCCGAAACCGGCAAGCGCTTCGACTTCCTGACCGACAACTTCGCACTACCGGCCCTGACTGTCGCGCAGTTGTACAAAGCCCGCTGGCAAGTCGAGCTGTTCTTCAAATGGGTCAAGCAACACTCGCGAATCAGGGCCTTCTGTGTGGATGTCCGCAGGTCTGTCCCAGCCATCCAGTCCTACCTCGAAGCACAGGGCGCCCGGGCTGTCGCATTCGATGTGAAGAATCAGCACGCCGTCCGGGTGTGAAACAAAGGCCTCCCTGGTATAGCGGGTGCCGTCGACGGTGTAACTTGTGGACGCGACAGCCTCGTCCAGACTCAGGCTGCGCCGGTAGTCCCGCGCAGCGACCCCACCGTGCTCGAATCGCAACAACAGATTGCCGACCGGGAGGTGGGTGCCGTAGTTGCCCTTTCGTCCCAGTAGATGCCGCCGGCACAAGTCTTGTGCTTTCGCATAGTCACCGGCGAAAAGCCGGGCGCGAATCTCGTCCAGATGCTCCTTTGCTCCGGGATTCTCGTGGTCGTCACCCGGTGCACCGCTCCAGAAAGTGGATTCATTCAATGCAATGCGTTCCTCGTCAACGCTGCCAAAGACCATTGCTCCGACGCGCCCGTTGCCGATTGGGAGGGCCTCCATCCAGCGCACCGCCGGCTTCGCATACCAGAAAGACTGACTTTGCAATTGGGCATGACAATTTTAGACTTCCCTTCCATTTTCCCAGATTTATTTGGGAATGGGCATACTCCCGCATATGAAGCTGCTTTTCGAGCTGTATCGATCTTCTTAAAGTTACCGGTCTTG
>JAWODE010000487.1:0-4202 GCA_046483455.1 Candidatus Hydrogenedentota bacterium
GTTCAACCCGCGACAACGGTTGCGCGCCCTTCGTCGTTGAAGGTCGCCTGCGCGGCGGCAAAACGTCCATCGAGGCGGTAACCAGCCAGTACCTGTCAAGCCTCTTGATGGCGGCGCCTTTGGCGGATGGCGACACGGAAATCGATGTCCCCCTGCTCAACGAGGCCCCCTACGTGCAGATGACGCTCGAGTGGCTCGAACGCCGGGGCATTACCGTCGAGCACGACGATCTCCGTTCGTTTCGCGTTCCCGGCGGCCAACAGTATGAATCCTTCGACCGGCGCATTCCGGGGGATTTTTCCTCGGCGACATTCTTCCTGGCCGCGGGCGCTCTCGAAGGCAACGATGTCCTGTCGCGTGGGCTCGATAGGAACGATGTTCAGGGCGACAAAGCCGTGCTCGATTACCTTCGCGCCATGGGAGCTCAAGTAGTGGATGAAGAACATGGCATCCGCGTGCGGGCAAAGGCTTTGAAAGGAACGGAACTCGATCTCAATGCCACACCCGACGCTTTGCCCATGATGGCCGTACTCGGGTGTTTCGCCGAGGGAACGACCCGCTTGGTTAATGCTCCCCAGGCGCGGATGAAAGAGACCGACCGGATTGCCGTCATGTGCCGGGAACTCACCAAACTCGGCGGACGTGTCGAGGAATTGGCCGATGGACTTGTCGTGCATCAAAGCACACTGCACGGCGGCAACGTCGAGGGCCACGGCGATCACCGCGTGGTAATGGCCCTAGCTGTGGGCGCGACCCAGATAGACGGCCCGGTCCGTATCCGGGGCTACGAGGCGGCGGATATCACGTATCCCCGGTTTGTTGAGGATTTGACGCGGCTTGGAGGTGGGGCGCGTATCGCGGAGTAAAGAACCGCCCAGCACCGGCTTTGCCGCGAAACAACAGGGTGAAAGAGCACACGTAAGGAGAGGGAAATTATGCTTGGTTGTACGTACGGCAATATGTTTAAGACCACCGTGGCGGGCGGTTCCTATCAGGAAGGGCTGACGGTCCATCTGCAGGGCGTGCCCACGGGCATGACCATTACTGAAGAAATGATCTACCGGGATTTGATGCTTCGCAAACCCGGGCAAGGCGAATTGACGTCGCCGCGCCGCGAACCGGATGTGCCCGTCGTATATAGCGGCGTGAATGCGGCGAACACCATGCCGGGGTTCGAAAACAAGGGCAAAACCAACGGCACGCCGCTGGTGGTGCTCATTCCCAACCTCGATCGCCACTTCGAGCATATCGAGCAATACCAGGTCACCAACCGCACGCCGCGTCCCGGTCATGCTTCCTATGCATCGTATCAGAAGTACGGCGAGAACGATGACTCGATTGGCGCGGGATTCTTCAGCGGCCGCTATACCTCCACGATCGTCGCGGCCGGGGCCGTCGCCAAGCGCATTTTGAAAGACCACGGCATCACGATTTTCGGCTACGTGAAAGAAGCGGCCGGCGTACGGGCCGCCGAGATGCCGCGCGACGAAGCCCGCGTGAAAGTCGATGCGTTTCGCGAAGTCCGACGCACGCACGATGTCATTTACAACTGGGTATTCGGCGCCAATCGCATCAATTCCGATATGCGCTTTCTCGAAAAGATGGCGGTTCTAGCCGAATTGGAGAAGAACCTCATCGACATTCGCAACAGCGCCGAGCCTATCGATATGGAGGCCGTCAGCAAGGAAGCGGGCGTCCATCCCATGTTGAACTGCCCCGACGTCGATGCCGCCCATGCCATGTACCAGCGAATCCTTGAAATCCGCGACGAAGGCGACTCGAGCGGCGGCGTTTGCGAAGTGGTGGCGACTGGCATCCCTACGGGATTGGGCGAGCCCGTCTTCAACAAACTCGACGGCGAACTGGGCCGCATGATGAGCATCGGCACCATCAAGGCCGTCGAAATCGGCGCGGGCATTCAGGCGAAAGACATGCGCGGCTCCGAATGCAACGACCAGCTGCGCGTAAAAAATGGAAAAGTGGAGTTCCAAAGCAACAACGCCGGCGGAATCACCGGCGGCCTTACCACGGGCCAGGACCTCGTTGTCCGCCTTGCGGTCAAGCCCACTCCGACCATCGCCAAGGATCAGGTCACCGTCGACAAAGTCTCGATTGAAAACGCATCCTTAGCGGCCGTGACACGCCGGGACCCGACCATCGTGGCGCGGGTGTGGCCCGTCGCGGAAGCGTTCATGGCGATCATCCTGCTCGACCAGCTCGCCATGCACTACGGTTACCGGGCGCTGCAGGAAAAAGTCTCCGGCTAATCGTTTGAAGAAGCCGGCGGGCGTTCACGGGCGTGCTCCCGTGAACGCCCAAACTGTTTGCGAATATCCTGCGCGCCCCCAAGCGGCCTACACCTTGAAGACATAGCCGATACGCGGGTAGGCTGTATTTGAAGGGTCGGCAAGAAAAGGGACACGGCGCGGCGGGCGCGATTTTGCGCATGTGGTTCATAAATGGCGGAAATTCGTCCCTATCGCGATGCGGAATCAGGAGAATAATTATGCATGCAAAGAAGCTAGCCAGTGGTCAGACCGCCTCCCTGTTATTTGTGGCAATGTTGGCAGCCATAGGCTTCATCGTTTGCGCACCCGTCGTCCAAGCGGAGGAAGCGCCACAAGAGAGGCCGGTATCCGAGGATTCCGGTGATTATGAGGCCCGGAAAGACCAAATCCTTGCGCGCCGGCGGCGCGTGATCTTCAACAACGACGGCGGCGATGCCACGGTAGCGCGCGAGGGTCTCGAAAATCCGCGCGACTTCTTGAACATCCGAACCACCCCTCTTGCGGATTCGCATGTGGATACCATTAGCTATTGTACCGGCTACGGCCTGGTCAGAGTCTCCCACAGAACCAAACTCGGAAAGACCATCACCGAGCGAAAGGGTGTGTACGCGAATAGCGTGATCCCTGCGCTGCTCGAGGCGAGAACCGACCCTCTCGAAGTTATGGTCCAGTATTGTCATGCAAACGACATCGAAATCCTCTGGTCGATGCGCATGAACGACACTCACGACGCCAGCCGTCCGGACAGGTTTGCATCCAATACATTTAAGGTCAACAACCCGGATTGCCTCCTTGGAAGCGCCGAGAACCGCCCGCGCTATGGAGGGTGGTCGGGTGTCGATTACGCTTGCCAAATCGTGCGCGACATGCTTTATCAAGTGGTCGAGGAAGTCTGTCGGAACTACGATGTCGACGGCATCGAGCTGGATTTTTTCCGGCACCCGGTCTTCTTCAAAGCGACGGCGCAAGGCCGCCCCGTCGGCAATCAAGAACGAGAGCAAATGACCGGACTCCTGCGGAGGCTCGGCAAAATGCTCGAGCGGGAGGGCAGGAAGCGGAACCGGCCTTTTATCGTGGTCGCACGCACGCCCGATGACGTGGCTTACTGCAACACCATCGGCTTGGAACTCGAACGCTGGATGCGCGAAGGCCTGATCGACATTTGGATTCCGAGCGGGTACTTCCGGCTCAATAGCTGGGATGACAGCGTACGGCTCGGTCATCGCTACGAGGTCAAGGTCTACCCCGGCCTGAGCGAAACGCGCGTGGGCGGAGGCCACCATGCCCACGCAAGCCGCGCCTCGGACGAGGGGTACCGAGCCCGCGCCATGAACGCCTGGAATGCCGGCGCGGACGGTGTCTATTTGTTCAACCTGTTTAATCCGAAGCGAAAGATATGGGATGAGATGGGCGAACCCGAGGTGCTGGGCCCGTTAGACAAGGTCTATTTTGCCAGCGTCAGGGGGGTGGGCCGCGTGGCGGGCGGCGCGTATCCCCACGCGCACTTCAACAGGATTGCTACCGTCAATCCCGATGCGCCGAGGTCTATTGCACCCGGCGAACGCATCGCGGTGCGTGTCCGAATCGGCGAAGAATTCCTCGGGCTTCCAGAAGAGAGCAGCCCCACGCTTGCACTCGCCCTCGAACTGCTGCCTAATCTCGAGGATGCAAAAAACTTGCGGGTGGCGTTTAACGGGCAGGAAGTGCAAAGCGAGGGTCAGAACGGATGGCTGCACGCTGCCCTCGACCCCGATGCCGTACGCGCTGGATTCAACACGGTTGAGCTTCACTATACGGGTGAACGGGAGGATGTCCGTCTGGCGGATATGCTGGTCAGCGTGGACCATTCAGGCGCCCTCCTCGAGGATATGTCGTATATCGACGAAACCAGAGACCGGATGTAAGCATTTTGAT
>JAWODE010000226.1:0-3387 GCA_046483455.1 Candidatus Hydrogenedentota bacterium
AAATTTGAACACTAGATATTAGAAATCTCAAATTACCCCCAATTCAGTTATTTCAAATTATCAATACCTTTTTCCCCTGACCCTGGCCCTCGGTGACCGGGGATACCCCATTCACATCGGCATAGACATCCTTGACCAATTACCCGAAGAATTGGCGCGTTTGAATGCAAAAAAAGCGGTGGCGGTATGCACCGATGCCAATGTGGCCGATATCCACGCCGAGCGCGTTATGGAGCTTGTTCGTTCGGCCGGTCTGCGTCCGGTGCTTTGCGTTATGCCTGCCGGAGAGGAGGCAAAACAACTCGTACGTATCGAGGAATTTTGCGGAATGTTTCTTGAAGCCGGGTTAGACCGCTCGAGCGTCGTGCTGGCCTTGGGCGGCGGCGTCCCTGGAGATGTGGCGGGGTTTGCCGCGGCTACGTTTATGCGCGGCGTGCGGTTTATTCAAATCCCGACTACGATCGTGGCCCAAGTGGACTCGAGTGTCGGCGGCAAGACCGGCGTCAATCACGCTCTCGGAAAAAACACCATCGGGGCGTTTCACCAACCCTCGGCGGTCATCATCGACTTGTCTCTTTTGCGGACCCTCCCGGAACGCGAATTGCGCGCGGGATTGGCGGAGGTTATTAAGCACGGCATGATCGCCGACGCGGAGCTCTTCGAGTATATGGAACGCCATGTCGAGCCCATTCTCAATAAGGACCTCGAAGCGCTCACCATACCCGTCCGACGCTCGTGTGAAATCAAGGCGGGCGTGGTCGCCAACGATGAGAAGGAACAGGGTCTGCGCGCTATTTTGAACTATGGACACACCTTTGGACACGGTATCGAGGCGGTCACGGGATACACCCGGTTTCTCCACGGCGAAGCCGTGGCCCTCGGTATGCACGCCGCGGCGGTTCTGGGGCGAAATCTTGCACTGATTCCCGAAGAGGTTGTTGAACGGCAGCGTACGTGTATCGAAGCGTATGGCCTTCCCTCACGGTGGCCCGAGCTTCCGGTTGACGAAACCCTGGCCGCGATGAAGCACGACAAGAAGGCGCGCGCCGGCGTGCTCAAGTTCATTGTGGCGGACCGTATCGGCCACGTCGTGCAACGCACCGACGTGCCAGAGGAGCAAGCTCGCGAGGCGCTTCTTGCGTTGACGTAATATAGTTTTGGACAATGCGTAGCGGACGCACCGGGCAAGAGGATCATGCATAATGGCATTCGGCGGCGACAATGCGGAAAGCTACTACGATGACGGCGTCACGGCGAGCATGAAAGGCGATTTGAAGCGCGCAGCCAAGTGTTTTGAACTCGCCATCAAAAAAGACCCCTCGTTTATCGTAGCTTACCATCAACTGGGCAAATGTTACATGCGTATGGGCGCTACCAAGCGTGCGGCCTCTTTACTCCAGCGCGTGGTAAACCACATGCCCGATAAAGCCCCGTTTCGCATCGATCTGGGCAATGCTTACTTGGCCGCGGGTGAATACGAAAACGCGCGTAAGCAATTCGAATGGCTTCTCGGGTCGGATGCTTCCCGTGCGCGCGCCCATCTGGGGCTTGCCCAAGTTTGTTTCGCCATGGGCCGCTTCGACGAAGCCGTTCATCATGCCCGCCAAGCCATTGATCTGGGTGGAACGAATTTCGCCGCTCTCTTTATCCTCGGTAAAGCCGGCATGGTGTCGGAGGACCCCTCGATGGCTCTCGAAGCCCTCGAGCGCGCGGACAAACTGCTTGAGAAATCCCTCGAGTTGAACCCCGATCAGGTCGAGGGCTACTATTTGCGGGGCGAGGTCGCCTACGCCCGAAATCAGTACTCGACCGCGCTCGAGCAGTACCGGGCCGCGGACGATCGCGCAAAGAAAGATGCCTATTATTCGGCATTCGGCGAGAATTTTCGCCTTGTCGATATCCTGGCGAAAATGGGGCTGTGTTACCGCCAATTGGACCGTGTAGACCGGGCAAAAGAGCTGGGCTCCGAGATTCTGGCAATCGATCCCGAGCATAAAATCGGAAAAGCATTAAACGCGCTTTAGCTGAGTAACGCGCCGGTCGGCTAACCGGGGCGTCACAAATGGGAAAATGTCATGGCAGACGTAAACCTGCAACTGGTGCGGGAATTCTTTGAACTCAACATGTTCGCCGTGCTGACCAACTGGCAGCGCGAGTCTCTTCGCCAGCGTGCCAGCGACAGCAGTCTCCAGCTCTTTGTCGAAAACATCAATCCCACGGTTTCACACGAACTCGACGTGGTATTGAGTCCTGTCGATCTGTGCTTAATCGAACGCGCCCTCGTGGAAGTGCGGGCGTGGCACGCCGACAAGTTCTACTCGTCGGTGGTCGAATCAAATCCGGTGCTCTGGCAATTCGTTTCCGAGGAATCGCTGGCCTATGCACGCGATATTTTCGGCAGCCGCCCTTTTAGGAGCATCCTGGTTATCTCCGAATTGCCGAACTCCCCGGAACCCCGCGCACGCTCCGTGCAACTCCTGCAAGAAGCGGGCATTGACCATGTGCTCGAATTTTCCAACGTATTGCGCGGCCTTCTCGATAAAGTCAGTATGCACGAAAACTACACCGCATCCACCACACTGCAAACCCTGCGCCTTCTGAAACGATACAGACTGGTTCGCAATCAGCAACTCGAATTCGCCTTTCTGAACGAGCCGCCTATCGTGGAGCCGGCGCCCCCCGTCGACGCCGTAGCCGATCTCGAGACACTCTTGGAAGACGAAGGCGACGTCTGAGTACCGGCCCGCGCAATGGGCCATCTCGTTAAAGCGCCGAGAGCGTCACCCCATAAATGTGTACATCGTGGTATCGCTTATGGTGGTAAATCGCTTCGCGCAAAGTGCCCTCGCGCGAAAAGCCGCATGATTCCAGGAATTGCTGGAGCGGTGCTTCATAGTCGGCGGCCGGAACCGTAATCCGCCGCAGCTCTTGTTGCTGTGCAGCCTGCTTCAACAGGAAAACCAGCCCCTTGCGAATTTCGCTCGAAGCGTAATCCGCTTCCTTCCGGAAATATACCCATGCCGTGGCTGTTCTCTGGCCCTTGTCGGGACGCACTTTCAGAAGCCCGAACGGCGTGCCGTCTTTGCGCGTCAGCACCATTTCTTGTTCAATGGACTGCGGATGCAAGGCATCCATTTCACGCTCGTACTTGGTCGCAACAAACGCCCCCTTCTCGTTGAACAAAAAGTACGACGACGCATTCCAGTTTTCCCAACGAACCAGCATTTCCGCGTCCGATTCCTCGACAGGGCGCATCCGAATGGCCAGGCTTATCGCCGCTCGCAACATGCTAAACATCGAGAGTCCCGGACGTTTCCTCGCTGTCGGCGTCAGGGTCTGATAAATCCGCGTGAAATTAACGCCTGCATCGGAAAGCGTGTTAAACGC
>JAWODE010000258.1:0-3847 GCA_046483455.1 Candidatus Hydrogenedentota bacterium
CCTTCGCCAAGGCACTCGCCAAAGCACAGGAAAAGGAGTGAGGGACCTCCCGAAACACCAGTACACCCAACGCTTCTTGCACCCTACGCATTCTCGGGCAGATAATCCTCGCGCACGGGTGAGAAAATCTCGACCGCTACCGAGTCCTCGAGAATGTCCGCGCCGTGTTCGACATCGCCGGGGATGGTCCAGGCATCACCCGGATGGACTTCGAAGGTATCATCGCCGATGGAGAGGCGGATGTGCCCGGAAACCAGATAACCCGTTTGCTCATGGGCATGGGCGTGGCGCGGTAGTTCCGCGCCCGCGGCCATGCGAAACTCGGTCATAAGTGTTCGCTCGCCGTAGACAAGGGTTTTCAAATGAATCTTCGGGAGAATTTCGCGGTAACCGTCGTCAGAATGCACATGGAACATACGACAAGCCCCCTGAATTCAATTCCTTCACTACCTGTATGTCTTGCCTTCGGGCATTTCGGGCTCAGCCTGGGGAGCCATGTCCACACGGTTGGCAGCGATCCACTTTTCAAGACGCTGTATGGTCTCGGGATGCTCGTCTGCAAGATTGTGCTGTTCATCAAGGTCGTTGGCCAAATCGTAAAGCTGCCATGGTTCCGACTGCGAATGCCGCAGCATTTTCCAATCACTGGAACGCACCGCCTGCATGAGACCATCCGCCAAGTACTCCTTTTTGCGCCAATTATACGACGGCCACTCCCAGTAGAGGCATTCGTGCTCTCGCTGTGTCCCCTGTCCCAAAAGTGTTGGCACGATGGATAGCCCGTCGATCTCTGCGGGCGTATCCGCCCCGGCCAATTCCGCCAGCGTCGGCACCACGTCCGGGAAGTACCACGGCAAATCGCTGACTTGCCGCGCCTTGATATGCCCCGCCCAGCGCACAATCATGGGTACGCGGATGCCCCCCTCAAACATGTCGCGTTTGCGTCCGCGCAAGGGGCCACAGGAGTCCAACGTCCCCTCGAACCGTTCCGACGCTCCGTTGTCGGAGCAAAAGAACACGATGGTGTCGTTCTCCAACTCAAGTTCCTGTAACAAATCAAGAATCTGGCCCACGTGGCGGTCCAGCATCTCCGTCATCGCCGCCACGACTTTGGCATTCCGGCCCCATCCTTCCTTGTCCTTGTATTTCTGCCACGCGGGCTCGTCTTCGGGGATCTCGTAGCGGCCATGAGGAGGGGTCCAGGGACAATAGCAGAAGAATGGGTTGCCGCGGTTTTCGCGGATGAAACGCTTCGCCTCTTCAAAAATCAGGTAATGTGAGTACTGCTGTCGTTTACCCTCCGCGTTACCCGGCAACAATTCCTTCTTTCCGTTACGGATGAGGTAATCGGGATAGTAATAGTGGGCGTGGATTTGATGGTAATAGCCATAGAACAGGTCGAAGCCATTCTTTTCGGGCACGCCTTCGGTATCGATATCGCCCAATCCCCACTTTCCGAACCCGCCGCAGACATAGCCCTGCGCTTTGAGGATTTCCGCAACCGTAGTTTCCGAAGCGGGCATGGGAATCCCGCCCGTGTTTCCGCGGACCGCGGCATGCCCCAAGTGCTTGCCGGTCATCAGGGCGCTTCGGGCCGGCGCGCACACCGTGCAACCGGCGTACGCGTCCGTAAACCGCATACCCTCGGCCGCCATGCGGTCGATGCGCGGGGTGTTCAATACCTTCGAGCCGTAGCAGCCCAAGTCGGCGTACCCCATGTCGTCTACCATGATAAACACGATATTGGGCTTTCGCGGCGTTTGCCCCAGGGCTGTTCGGCCCGCGATTGCCGCCAGTCCCAACGCTTTCAAAAAGTCACGGCGACGCATTGTGATGTCTCCCGATGATGATTCACTCAGAACTGCTTCCCGGTACCATACCACTGGCTACCGGCATGATCGAGGTGGAGCACCGAAACCCCGTCCAGGCGCTGGGCCTTGCCGAAATGCGTTTCCATATCGACCGCGAAGCGGTAATCGGCTCCCTCGAAATGTTCGTGCTCCTCGTATTTGACCGTGTCGAGACACTTAGTGCGCACGCACTGGCAATACCCGATAGGAACACCGAAGGTTTCGCGCAGACGGTATTCGCCGGGGCCTTTGAATAGAGCATCCCACTCCGCATGAGGATTGATCTCGCCGAGAAGAATACGCGCGGTGGTCTCGCGCGTCAGGAGCTTGCGGCCCTCCGGCGCCACGAACAGCACGTCGTCCGGCACTTCCGCCAGCCGCGCAAACAGGTCCGGCGGCACAATAATATCGGCATCGAGCAATACGGTCCATTCCCCGGACGCCATCCGCGCGGATTCATTGATCAGCAGGCCCTTCGAGCGGATGTTCTGTCCCGGGAACGGCGAGCGAACGATGCGCAGTTCCGGATGGACCAGGCCCATCGAGTCCAGGATGTCGTCGGTGGCATCCACACCCGGTACATACGCAATAATCGCCTCGACGCTTTCGGGCGGCACAACTTGCTGGCCCGCAATGGCCTTGAGAGCAGCCTGCATCCGCCGCGCGTAGCGCGTGCATACCATGACGACCGAAAACCGAATATTCTCCGCTTTCTTTTGCTCACGTGCGCCTTCCCAAATCCGCACGGCTTGGGTAACCACCGACCCGTCGATGTTCCAGATGCTGATTCGGGGCTCGAGCACGCCTCCCAGACGCGCGGGAGTGTACATGCCGCGCTCGAGGACCTCGGGGCGCATGGGCACCTCGTCGCGCAATAGCACATAGCGGCCGTCCGCGGCCACATGGAGGACGAGCTTGTGGACGTATGCTTCCATGGGACACAGCACCTTGCGCCGGCGGCCGAAGCCGAACCCGATGTAGTCCGCCGACCCGCCGCCAATAGTCACTGCAAGCGTAAAGGGCGGTTCGAAACGCCCGAGGGGCGTGCTTAGCTTCTCGGTATTGGTAAAGGAAAACCAACGGTTGCCTCCCGGCATCTGCGTCATGGCTTGATCTTCAACCGCGTAGTCGAACGAGTCCAGTTCGCGCGTGGGCGGACGGTTATTTACCACATCGTCCGCCTCTTCGGCCAATTTGGCCAGGTTTTCATCCAAATGCAACCGGTCGCGATCGATTTCGTCATAATATTTCGGCTGCTCGCGTGAGGGGCAGCGGGAGGTGTCTGATTCGGGTTCGGCTTCCAGACCTGTCAAGACGCGAAAAACCGGGACTGTACCAAACGAGTCCGCCTCGGGCGGACGAGACGGGACTGTGCCGCGTTTTTCACTTTCTACCTCACTCCGGCCGCGGTTTCGCTTCCGCCAATACCGTGTAATCTTGTGCAAGGCCCAGGCCCGGGCATGGAGCCACGGCCGGTTGATAATCCATGGGAACAAAGCGTTATCGATAGGATTGCGGTGCGACGTGTGCCGGTTCAGCAACATGAGCAGCGCGAGCCGCGCGGTAATGGGCCCGCGTTTGAACAATCGGGCCGCAAGCGCAAATGCCTCGGCCTCGTATTGTTGATGATCGTTCGAAAACTGAGCGACAGTTACCACGTGGATTCGGCCTTCTGGCTCGATAAGTCGCTCCGGCCAGAAAAGGAGGTTCGCTTCCATCCCCCGTGCGGCGAGGGCTTGCGCTAGACGGTTGGCCGTAGACACAGTCGCTTCGCTGTGCGCTTTGTCGCGACAGGGCGGTTTTTCAAGGAAGGGATCGACCAAAGCGATGTTGACCGCCACAACCCCGGAATCATGCCACTGCTTCGCCAGTTCCTCGGCGGCATCCTCCTTGAATTCGAACAGCGCCTGGACCTGGAGCCGCACAGGCACGTCCGCTTCTTTCGCCGCATCCAACCATTCGGTTACCGGCGTTGCTGTCACGTCCCGCGGCGTCAG
>JAWODE010000444.1:0-3712 GCA_046483455.1 Candidatus Hydrogenedentota bacterium
CGACGCTTCGACGCGAACCCGGACGCGGCCGTCTCTTCGCACCTCGAGTTCCGTCAGATCGACGAACGGGCCCGACAAATCGGCATCAAGCGCTTTCCCGGCAGGCTGCCAGCGCAGGGTCACTGTTCCCGTAAAGGTGATGTTATTTGCGCGGGCGCCGCTGGGCACCCCGGAAGCATCCGTGGCTTCACTCAATTCCGCCGCACCCTCGATTTCCAATTTCGCGGAGGCTGCCCCGGCATAGACAACCCGTGCGGTGACTTCCTCACCGTCGCAAGCACGCAGACAGTACGTATAGGGATTCAGTTGCCGACACAACGCGCCTCCGCCATCTTCCGTTGATATAAACAGCCCGGTTGCGCTACCCAAGGCTTCATGCGGAGCCAAACAAACACTCGCAAGACCACAAGTACCGCGGACGCTGGTCGAAGCCGCAAAAATGGGACAACCAAGCGGCGTTTCCAGGGCAAGTTCGGCTGTCTTTTCGCCGTAGAAATTCGCCACGGCCAGGTATTTTGGTAAAGATTCACCGGCATTCGTCACAAGATACCCGCGCCATCCCTCGGGGGTCTCGATCATGTTCTGCTCGAGCGCGCCGGCGGCCTGCGCAATCGCATCCTCTCCAGCGTGAACGTACATGGCCACGGCCACATCCGCCGCAAAATCGCCTGCCTTCACGTCAATGCGTCGAATAGGGGACGCGAAAATACAATCCATCTTATCGCGGTACTCCGGCAAGCGCGCCCAGTTGAATCCCGGCCGCCGCTCGATCTTGGCACGGCCGTTTCCGTTGGCGATGGCCAGACCGATACGGTCGTCGACCGACCACCAGTTCGACACGTGTTCGTTTGTTTCGCCGAAGGACATCGGACCCTGAGCATCGACGTAGTGACGCTCGGGCGTACGGCCTTCACGGTGGTAAAGCGCTACGGGAACGCCCGCCCAACTGAATCCGCAATCCTTGCGGACCTGCATCGCCTCGATAAACACATCTGGGCCACTCTGGAACGAGAAAAACGCACAGTAGCGGTCGAGCCAATCGTCGCGAACGCGTCCGCACGTAGCAAAGCCCTGCTCATGCACGTCCCAGGTATACGTGGCTTCGGTGCGGCGCTTTACACCCTTCCCGTCGGGGCCGAGTACGTCGACATCTCCCGCCAACGCCATCGGCATGAGATAAATGAAGGGATCGAGCGTTTCGTCTTCCGGCACCGCGGGCACAATGTACCCTTGAGGACCGTGCACCGGATTCGACAGGGAATCCCACGAGAAGGAAACCAACTTGCGGGGCATCCGATGGACTAGATTCTGTTGCCATCTATGGTGGTACACCCCTTCGAGCCGCGCCCATGCTTTTCGAAAAGGCACCGGCTTCGCTCTCGGCCCCGCATGCTTATGCATAAGATACGCGGCAGCAGCTTTTGCCCACGAGTTCCGGTGATAGTCGTACATACCCACCGCTCGGATTTGGTCGGACAACAAACGGGCCGCACGTTCTTCGAGAGCTGCCGCCACCGGGTCCTTTTTGATGACAGCGCCATAGCAATAGGCCAGCAACCCGGCGCCGTAGTAGGCATCGTATTCCATGCCGTGCACGGATGTGGGCTCGGCTTCGGGAAGGCTGATGGCCTTGACCCATTCGAGCACTCCGTCGAAACCGTTCCCGGAGTAGGTAAACGTCTCGGGCATTGCGCGGCCGGTCAGGGCCTGCATAAGCTGGGCATAGGTGCGTCCCTCGAAAATGAGGTCGCAGCCATACCAGACCTGTGCCCAACCGTGGTGGTCACTCGAGTAATCCGGATACAGATTCCAGTTATGCGCCCATTCGCTGACGGGTTTACCCGCGGCTTCGATGCTGCACGCAAAATCGTGTTCCGTGGACACGATGTCTTTGCCCTGTTGCGCCAACACTTCCCAGCAGGGCGCCGTTTCGGGAAGATTCGGGAACATGAAGGCCGCGCCGATGGTGCTGGCCATATCCTGTTTGACCGTGTCATGCTCTCCTCCCCCACCGTACCGCCATCCCCGTTTGTAGACCTCCTTCGCTGCGCTGCCAACGAACACTTGTCTAATGAGATCGCGGGTCTCGTCGTCGTATTCGGGCCAAAGATTCGTTGTTCCCACCGTGAACCATCCCATAGCGTCGATGCGGCGTCCATGTTCGCGCGTCCAGCTCGGTCCACCGAGGTGCGCGTCCTCGAGTCCTTCCACGGGATAGATGTAAGGGTCCTCTACATAGCCGCTGGTAAGGCACAGCCAGCGCGTGGCCTTGACGGCATGCTCGCGCAAGACCTCGCGGGGGACGTTCAGGGAAGAGAACGTTTCCTTGTCCGTTTCGTTAAGCAAGACCGAATAGCAAAGAATCAACATCCCGTTGCAGGGAATGGTAACGGAAGCCACGTACTCCGCATCCTTCCAATTCTGGTACCCGCGTATATCGAAGAAACCACTGTTGGGAATGGTATCGCTGTTATCCGTCCACAATGGTTCAAAGCATTCGACCGCATGTTCGAGGACGCCGAGATACAAAGACTGCAGTTCGGCCTCCGTCATGGCCTCCGCGGAGAACGCGAAACCTATCGTGAGTACAATGCCGGCCGTGAGATATCGCCTCCAGGCATGTTTCTTCATCACTGTTCGTTACTCCCTCATTCTTAGTTCGTTACCGACCATTCGGTCCAATATTAGTCGATGACGGGGTTCTCCAGTCTTCCCAAACCTTCAATTTCAATGGCGACCTGGTCGCCGGGTTTCAACACTACCTTCGGATCGCGCGCCCAGCCGACGCCCTCGGGCGTACCCGTCATGATCACCGTACCCGGCAACAACGTCGTGTCCTGAGACAAAAAACTGATGAGCGTGGGAACATCGAAGATCATGTCCTTCGTGTTTGACGACTGCATCGTTTCGCCGTTCAAATCAGTCTTAATAGCAAGCGCATTGGGATCGGGCAGTTCGTCGGGGGTCACCAACACGGGACCGAGAGGGGCGAACGTATCGAAGCCTTTGCCGCGGCACCATTGCGACCCCCCGAGTTTGGACTGCCATATCCGCGCCGACACGTCGTTACTGCAGGCATAGCCCAGAACATGACTCAGGGCGTCTTCCTTCGAAACGTTGTAGGTAGGTTTGCCGATCACCACCGCCAGTTCCGCCTCATAATCCACCTCTTCCTTACAAACGGCGGGCAACTTGATAGGCTCTTTGTGGCCGGTTGCGGCGGCCGGATTCTTCATAAAAAGCACCGGATATTCAGGAATTGCCGCGCCGCCCTCTTCGGCATGTTTACGGTAGTTCAGACCAATACACAGAATGGCCGTGGGGTCCAGGGGAGGCAACCAATGGGCGGGTTTAACCTCTTCGCCGGTGATCCGGGAATCGCCGCTGGTCACATCGCCCTCGATCTTAAGCAAGCGCCCGTCTTCTTGCTGGGCCGCATAGGCTACCTGATCATTCGAGTCCAAAATGCGTGCAAGTTTCATCGTGTCGGCTCTCCTCTGTTAAAATCCACGCTGAAAACGCTTGTATGCCTTTCTCCTGCTACTCCTTATCCACCGCGGCTAACGCCTCGGCGGCAACATCGAGTGTCGTTTCTACATCCGCCTCCGAGTGGGCCGTCGAAAGGAACCAGAAATTACGTGCTGTGGTCCGAATGCCTCGTTCGTGCAGGGCCGCCCAGAAGGCTTGTCCTTTCTGGACATCCGCTTGCAGC
>JAWODE010000518.1:0-5611 GCA_046483455.1 Candidatus Hydrogenedentota bacterium
CGAAACCCCGTATCCCTTCCGAAACAACGCCAATCCCAGCACTCCACCGGCCATCTTTCCCAAGAAATCTCTTCGAGTCACTTTCGATATCCTCCTGAAATTCGCGTGTCTTCACCGCATCATATTTCCCTCGCAGTATTGCCGATCACTGTTCGTGGTGCAAATGTCGGAAAAAACCAGGCGAGCGTGGTGAAAACCGAGTGAGCGAGAGTATCGGGAACACGGACTCGCACGGACAAACACCGGTCAACAAAGCGATACGTCCATTGAGGCGGCATGATTCTCCTACTCATGCCCGATGGAATTTTCGGACCGCTCAGATTCCCTCGCCATGGCCGGCGAAGATGTAGTGGTCCATATCGAGGGCGGGTTGTTCCGTCTTGGGACGTCCCACGACGCGCGCGGGTACGCCTACGGCGGTGGTGTGGGGCGGGACGTCGTCCAGGACGACGCTTCCGGCGCCGATCTTAGCGCCTTCGCCGATTTCGATGTTGCCAAGGATTTTTGCGCCGGCGGCGATCAGCACGCCCTTGCGCACTTTGGGATGGCGGTCGCCGGTTTGCTTGCCGGTACCGCCGAGCGTAACCTCATGAAGCATCGAGACGTTGTTCTCGACCACCGCCGTCTCGCCAATGACCACGCTGGTGGCATGGTCCATGAGGATGCCGCGGCCTAC
Organism: Candidatus Hydrogenedentota bacterium; assembly: GCA_046483455.1. Classification (GTDB taxonomy): domain Bacteria; phylum Hydrogenedentota; class Hydrogenedentia; order Hydrogenedentales; family SLHB01; genus UBA2224. The sequence continues at coordinate 677 of JAWODE010000518.1, forward strand.
CCGCGCCGCGGGATGAATGTCGACCGCCAGCACCTGCGATATGCGGCCCTGCAAAAACAGCGCCAGGGATTCGCGGCCAGTGGCCCAATAATAGTGGGCGATCCGATACGACTGGATGGCGTGAAAGCCCTTGAGGAACAGAAGCGGCGTCGAATAATTGACGCATGCGGGGTCGCGCTCCAACACCGCGGCGATATCCGCGCGGGCCCCGGCACCGATCTCGGCGTCGTTCTTCAGCGCCTGATCGATGAGGTCCCGAAGGGCCACGGCGTTAATAGTCGTACTTTCGAGCTTGGTGGCAAGGATGAAGCTCAGGGCATCCTCGAAGGTCCTATGATTCAGCACCACGCCGTAGAGGAAATTGGCCAGCAACGGCTCTTTACGCGTTTCCTCCGCCGCTTCCTTACGTATCGCTTCCCAAATGGGATCGGCTTTCTCAAGCGTCATGACTCTGTCTCCGCCTATCGTTTCGCTATCCCGTCAGTCTAATCGAAGCCGGGTTGGAATTGAAAAAAGTATGAACCGAGTAAACCGAAGATTACCCCAAGACCCTTCTCATATTGCGTATCTAGGAGCCAAACACCGAGTTACCCGGTCCACATTCCCTTTACGGAAGTGTCCGAGGACGTGCCGGGGGGGCCTAGTGCAGCACGCCCTGTTTTCCAAATTGAACCCGTTGGCAAGGGACGTGTACACTTTCAGATTCAGAACTCAATTCGTTGAGAGGTATGCGCGGGGGAACATCGGCGCTGTCACTTGAAAAGGTTGCCATGGCAGCATTTGGCATTGACATAGACCGTAACCGCATCTGTGTGTTCAAAAAGCCGCTTTCGAAGCACGATGCGCTGGACAAACTGGTGGATGTCCTTTTCGCCACCGAGGCTATTCCGGACCGCGAGGCCTTTCGTAAAGCCGTTTACGACCGCGAAGGAGTCATGAGCACAGGCATTGGCCAGGGCGTAGCCATTCCGCACGTGCGCATCGAGGGAGTGCGCAAACCGGCCGTCAGCGTCGGTATCTCGAAGCGGGGCATCGACTTCGATACCCTCGACAACCAATTGGTGCACGCCGTAGTATTGTTTGCAATGCCGGCGGGTTCCCAGAAGGAATACCTCGGCCTTCTCGCGCAGGTCATGACCGCTCTCAAAAAGCCGGGTTTCCGCGAGCAGTTAATCGACTGCGAGACGCCGGAAGAAGCTGAGGCCGTACTAGCGGAGGAAGCGTGAATGGCGGCGAAGCTGATGGACAGAACCGCTGCCGCTTATCTCATTGCTGGGGTAGCGCTCCTATTTTGCTTGGATACATTATCCGCTACGGCGGAGGAACCTGCCGCCCCGCCGTCCGCCCACCTATCGGCCTCGTTCGAAAAACACGTCTTCACCCTATCAGATGGAAAACGCATGAATTGCCACCAGCAAACGGGCCAGGGACCGGCATTGGTACTGGTGCCCGGTACCTGGGGCACCATTGCCCGCTTTGCATCACTCTTCGAGGAATTGCCCGCGGAACTCCCCATCACGGTCGTCGAGTTGTGCTGGCAGGGCGGACAGGTACCTCCCTCCTTGGACCTTTCGATAGAAGAGCTTGCAGACGATGTACTGTGGGTCGTTAAAACGCTCGGCATCGAACGTTTTTACATGGGCGGCCACAGTATCGGGGGCATGATCGCCGTCGAGATTGCGGGGCGCGAAATTCCGGGTCTTGTGGGCGTCATCGCCATGGAGGGGTGGACCCATCACACCGTGGTCCAAACGGCGTTCGACGGGGTCGTTTCCGGCAAACTCACACCCGAGCAAAAGGCCTTGAGCCAAGCGAGCCGGGCCCAGGGACGCGCGCATCTCTCGGATACGGAGCTCGACGCCATCGCGACTATCTGGAAACGTTGGAACGGGTACGAATGCCTAAGCCGTTCACAGGTTCCCGTCCTCCAGATCTGGGGCGATCGGGGCAAGCCCCGGCCGGACCGGAAAGCCCTGCAGATACCCGACCGCCCAAATATCGAAATCGCGTGGATCGCCGGCGCTTCCCACAGCATGCTTATCGAGGCGCCGGAAAAAGTCGCGAAGGCCATAAAGACGTTCATCGATCGGACAATCTCTTCGGACGGGATCAAATAATCGCAAGGTGGAGGGAGACGAGTAGGCATGTACTGCAACATGCCCCAAGGTGCGTGATGAGGAGTATATCGCCTCAGACGGCCAGTGTCGCTGATTTTGCGCCGCTCCGGATATCAGGCTACAATAAGCTCTCTACGGGGAATGATGCCGCCGGCAGAAGGTGGGTCCTCGCATGGGCGCAAAGAAAACGTTTCTTGACCTGAACGGAGGCAAGCGGGGCTTTCCCCCGCCTAAGCTTGGATGGAATGGTCGGGCCGTCATGATCGATTTGTTCAAGCGGTTGGGCTTCGGCTGTGTGGCACTCATGAAAAAAGACGTCAAACTCGAGGCGGTCGAAAGCCGGTAAAATGGCAGGCAATACACAGCCCGCGGCCGCGCAAGGGGGTACGAAAACGATGGAAAAACTTGGAGCAGCGATTATTGGTAGTGGCTGGGTGGCCGGGGAGTACATTCGGGCGTTTACGAATAATCCGAAAACCGAATTGCGGGCCATTTGCTCACGGACCGAAGCCGGCGCGAAAGCAAAAGCACAAGAATTCGGGATATCGTGCGACATCTATATTGATTACGAAAAAATGGCCGCGCGCGACGACATTCAGCTTGTGGTTGTTGCTACGCCGCCCCACGTGCACAAAGACCATGCCGTAGCGGCGGTCCAAGCGGGCAAACACCTCGTCTTGGAAAAACCCATGGCCGTCACTCTCGAAGACAGCCGCACCATTCGTAACGAGGTAGAAAAGGCCGGCGTTAAATCCGTCGTGAGCTTCGTGCTCCGCTGGAATCCGCTCTTCGAGATAATCAAGAGCCTACTTGCCGACGACGCCATCGGAAACGTATTTCTCGGCGAAGTGGACTACTTTCACGGTGTCGGACCGTGGTACAAGCTCTATTCCTGGAACGTGAAGGAGGAGATCGGAGGCAGTTCGTTGCTCGCGGCAGGCTGCCACGCCATGGACGGGCTCCGCTGGTTCATGGGCGGCGAGATCGTCGAGGTCAGCCAATACGCGACCTTCGGCAAAGGCCCCGATTTTAAAGAATACGAGTACGATCCGACCACGGTAAGCTTGTGCAAATTCGCCGACGGCCGCGTGGGCAAAGTCACGTCCTGCATCGAGTGCACGCAGCCCTACGTGTTTAACATCAACCTCGTGGGCACCCACGGCACCATCAAGAACAACCTCCTGTACTCGAGGAAGAAATTGGCGGGCCAGACAAGCTGGGCCGAGATTCCCACAATTCTACCGGACAGCGGCGACGTCACCCACCACCCCTTCTCGCACGAGGTGAATCATCTCGTCGAGTGCATCGAGACAAATACGGAATCCCATTGCAACGCAACCAATGCGTATATTTCCCAGGAAGTGTGTCTCGCCGCGGACCTGTCAGGTAAGGAAGGAAAGCCGGTACAACTGCCGTTGACGTAAGATGAAACAATTTCTAGCCAAACATTCGCCGCTGGTCATTTTGGCGGTGCTGTGCATCGTCGTCGCGGCGGTCATGCCGAATTTCCGCAAACCCGGCAACCTGAAGAAGGTGGCCTACCGCACGCCCGTCATCGGCATCATGGCGTCGGGCGAAACGCTGGTCATTCTCACGGGCGGCATCGACCTGTCCGTGGGCAGCGTGGCGGCGTTGAGCGGGGCCGTCACGGGAAAAACCATGAACGCCGTGGAAGAGCACGAGCTTCCTTTCGCGGTCACGATCGGCGTCGCGGCGGGCCTTGCCGTGGCCATGCTGTGCGGGGCCATCAGCGGGTTTGCGACGGCGTACGGGAAAATACCCGCCTTCATTTCCACCTTGGGAATGATGATGATGGCGCGCGGGGCCGCCCTGCTGATCACGGGAGGCGCGCCCATTGGAGGGTTTCCCGACCGGTTCGCTTACCTCGGCGGCACGCGGGGCTGGTACATCCCCGTGTCCATCATGGTCGGCATCGTCGCCGTGTTGACCATCGTGTTGGTCTTGACGCGGTTCGGCCGCTCCATCTACGCCATCGGTGGCAACGCCCAGAGCGCGCGCCTGTCGGGCATTCCCGTCAATCGCTCGCGGATGCTGGTCTTTGTCATCTGCGCGCTGCTCGCCGGATTTGCCGGCATCGTCGAAAGCTCTCGGCCGATGATTGCCTCCCCGACAGGGGCGGAAGGCTACGAACTCGAGGCTATCGCGGCGTGCGTCATCGGCGGCACAAGCCTCATGGGCGGCGAAGGCACCGTTATCGGAGCGCTTGCAGGCACGCTAATCATGCAGGTGCTGGTGAACATCTGCAATTTGTCGGGCATCGAATCGGACTGGCAGAAGATCCTCGTCGGGGGCCTGGTCATCGTCCTCGTCGCCTACGACACCTACCGGAAACGAAAATCGGGTCTGTTGAAAGAATAGGAGCGCGAATCTCATGAAACGCATCGTACTTGGAATGTTCGCGATCGCCCTGGTGATGGGATGCGGGGAACAACCCGCGCAAACCGCCGGCGAAGGCGGCGAAGCGGCCGGCGGGGCCAAATACGACCTCGCCGTGATCCCGAAAGGCACCACCCACGACTTCTGGCTGACCGTCAAAGCCGGCGCCGAAGACGCCGCCGAAGAGTTCGACGCCGACATCACGTGGAAAGGCCCCGACGACGAAACCGAAGTCATCGAGCAACTCAATATCATCGAGGACTTCATCACCATGGAGGTCGATGCCATCGTGATGGCCGCCTGCGACGCCCAGGCCATGGTCGACGTGGTCAAACGCGCCACCGAAGCCGGCATCCCCGTCGTCACCATCGACTCCGGCGTCAAATCCGACGACCCCATCACCTTCGTCGCGACCGACAAT
>JAWODE010000582.1:0-3376 GCA_046483455.1 Candidatus Hydrogenedentota bacterium
TCGAGGAAGCTCTTCGCCATACTCTGTGGAACAGACGCAAAGCGGCGAAGCTTCTTAAGATTAGTTATAGTTCGCTGTTACGGAGAATTGACGCGTACAATATCGGCAAGAGTGGCACGTAACGAGCAGAGCGGCCGAAAGCCACGAAGGTAGAACGAGGTAATGCCATGTTAGGTAAACGTCGTGGGAGAGAGAAAATGAGGCGTTGGTTCATGATTGCGGCATCATTGGTGTGTTTTGGTCTTCTAATCGGAGGATGCGCCTCTCATTCCAATTCCGTTATCCAATTCCGGGATCCTGACAGTGAAGGCAGCCGGGTCATAGATGAAACCCTCGATATCGCCACTGGCGAGCTTATGGGGACCCCCAAGGAAGAAGAAAAACCCTTGTTACCGGTTGTGGGCGTAAGTGGCGAGCCCGTGCCTACCTTTGACGACATTGATGACCTGCCCTATCTTATCGAGGCGGGGGACGAACTCGAATTTCGCTCTTTCGACGATCCCAGTCTGAGCCAGCAGGTTGTCGTGCGGTATGACGGGCACATCTCGTTGCCCATGGTGCCGGACCTGAAAGTACAAGACCTGACGCGAGAGGAAGCGACGGAGCTGGTTCGCGATGCGTATACGGAGGTCTTCCGCGACCCGCAAATCTCGCTTGCCATAACCGCTACGACCAGCAAGACGTACCATGTGATGGGAGACGTACAGGATCCGCGGGAGTTTCCTTATACGAAACCCATTTCCGTGCTTGACGCCATAAACCAGGCGGGAGGTCCCCGTGTCAATCAGCGCGGAGGCGACTCCTTTGTGGGCTCGCGGGGCGCCCTTACGCAAGCCTTGATCATCCGTCGCTATGGCGGCGATCGCGATGTCATCGAGTGCGACTTAAGCAACTACCGCGAACCCGAAGTCAGTCCGGCCGATACCCTCGTGCTGCCCAGCGATATCGTGTATGTGCCCGAGGGGATTAATCTGGTGTATGTGCTTGGCGAAGTACGCGGTCCCGACGTGTATCAGCTCATGGAGGATACGACCTTACTTCATTTGTTGACGCGCGCGGGAGGCTTCAATGAGACAACCGGCCGCGTACGCCAAGTCGTTTTGATTCGCGAGATGGAAGAAGACTTGAACCGCGTGTTCCTGGTCGATGTCCGCCAGATTCTCAAGACAGGCCAGGACATCACAATGAAACCCGGCGACATCGTCTATATTCCGCAGAAGCCGTTGGTGCGGTTGCAGCAATTCGTGGGGCGCTTTGTTGGTTCGATCACGCCACTTATGGGCCTGTACCGTCAGGCATACGACACCTATTACACGGACCGGCGGTATGACGCATTGTTCGAGACCGGAGATGCCACAACGGCCGAATTGTTGACGATTCTCGACAGCGTACGGAGTTTTGGTACGCTCACAACCTCAATCCCAACGCCGTAGGAGGCGTGCATGAGCACGGAATTTTCGACAGAACTCGGATTGCCGCTTTCTCCGGCCCCCAGTGGAGGGCGTGGCGAACATACGCTTAATCTCATGCGTCTGGTTCGCCTGCGGGCGCCGCTGATGCTGGCTGTGTTTTTGGTTCTCGCGGTGCCTTCGCTTACGGCGGCCTACTTTCTGGTTCCCGAAGAGTATACGGCAAGCAAAACGATCCGGTTCGCGGCCAATCCCGTTACGGTATTGGGTGACGACAGCGGGCAGGGGGGTCGTGTGAACTATGACCGCTGGGTGCGAACACAAGCTTTCGAGATCACGCAGCCCACGGTCATGCAACGCGTGCTCGATGACCCCGACATCCGGGGGTTCGAGGAGATTCGCCAATCCGAGAACTCGTTACTGTACCTTCAAGACTTGGTGCAAGCACAGGTGGTGAGCGGTAGCGAGAACGTAGAGGTGACGTGCACCGCCCCGGATACGGAATTGGCGCAGCAGGTGCTTGAGGCAGTGGTGAAGAATTACATGGCCCTTGCCCAAACCTCGGCGGTAAGCGACACCAGTGTGCGTCGCGCCACGCTGGTGGACGAGCGCGAGGAACTCCAAAAAGAGCTCGATATCCTGCGGGGCCGCATCAAAAACATGAAAGAACAACTGGGCGTGGCGCCCGGCACCCTGTCTGCTTTGGGCCCGACGGAAACCGAGGCCGATCGGCAGAATTTATCCACCGCCGAAAAGAATAAAATCGAGGCTCAGAATCGTATCGATACGCTGAAGGGCGCACTCGAAAACATCGAGCGCTATAAGAACCAATTGCAAGACAAGCCTCATGAACCCATTTTCGACTTTGATATCGAGACGCAGGTTGCCGCCGACGTCGAAGTGGGGACCCTCCAAAGTGAACTCGCCGGCGTAAAAAGCGAGATCGCCGTGCTCGAAGAAAAGTACACCACCGACGCGCCCCCCTTGAAGGCCTTGCGGAATCAGCGCGACTCGCTCGAAAGCCGGCTGGTCGAGGCTAAGGCGGAAGCCCGCGGCCGTCTGCTCGAGTCGGCCGAGGCTCGCACGCGCCAGGAGTTGAATGTTGCCGAGAAGCAACTCGAAGAAGCCGAGACCCAAATCGAAAAATTTCAGCGCCGAATTGAAGAACAGACCACTCTCGCTCTTAAAGCCGCCGGCCAGCAAGCCGGAATTGAAACCCTGCAGTCGGAAGAAGCCGACCTCGTCGACAAAATCAAGCACATTGAAGGCATCATCTACAGTATCGATGTCGAGAGCAAAGCGCCCGGACGTATTTCGCTCGCGTCCAACCTGTTTCCACCAGCCCGCGTCGATTACGGACGGCGCAAACAGTTGATGGCGTTGGCCTTTTTGGCGGCGGCCTCTGCTGCTGTAGCGGTGGGACTGTGGCGAGAATTGACGGACAAGCAAATCCGCAATGCGCAAGACGTGGCCCTCTTGACGGGGCTCCCCGTTCTGGCAGCCGTTCCCCATGCGAGCCTCGAGCAAGGCGACGCAAAACGCGATGGCAACCTGCTTCTGACGGCCGAAAAACCCAGTTCCACCTCGGCGGACGAGTTCCGTCGTATCCTGACCCGCATCATTTACCCGCCCGAAGGTTCGGCCGAGTTGAATACATGCCTCGTGGTCAGTCCGGGCCGCGGCGATGGAAAAACGTCTCTGGCGTGCAATCTTGCCACCGCACTTGCCCAAGCGGGACGCCGCGTCCTCCTGGTGGATATCAACGCCCGCAATCCAAAGGTTGAGGAGACCTTCGGTATGGAACCCGGCCCGGGCCTTGGCGATGTGCTGTTCGGCGAGCGGGAACCCAACGAGATTGTGCGGGAAACCGAATACGCCAACTTGTACGTCATTGGACCGGGCACCCAGCGCGATATTGTCGTCGGTAAGCTGGCGTCCCGCGATATGGTGGCGTTTTTCGAACAGGC
>JAWODE010000668.1:0-8466 GCA_046483455.1 Candidatus Hydrogenedentota bacterium
TTTTGCCCGCGTGAGCCGCGGCACGATGTTGCAGCGGTTGCCGGGGCGGATAAGTGTGGCAACCGGGTAGCGCGCCGGGATTTCGGAGCGCGGGGTTCGCAGGCGCAGGAGTATTCGCGAGATGATCAAGACACAGAACCTGACAATGTATTATGGGCCCGTTCGGGCCTTGGACCGCGTGTCGTTCGAGGTGAAGCAAGGCGAGATTGTCGGTTTGCTGGGTCCGAACGGAGCGGGTAAATCGACGGCGATGAAGATACTGACGACGTATCTGCATCCGACCGGCGGCACGGCGACCGTGGGGGGGCTAAACGTGTTAGAGAACCCGGTGGGGGTGCGCAAGATCATCGGGTATCTTCCAGAAGTGCTTCCCTTGTATATGGACATGGAGGTGCGGTCGTATTTGAATTTTGTGGCGCGTTCGCGTGGGCTTTCGGGCGCGAAACTGCGCGAACGCACCGAGGTGGTGCTCGAGGAATGCGGGCTTAAGCCGATGTACCGGAAAGTGATTCGGGAGCTCTCGAAAGGATTCCGTCAACGGACCGCCTTGGCGCAGGCGCTGATCCACGATCCGGACATCATTATTCTCGATGAGCCTACGTCCGGTCTGGACCCGCATCAGATCATCGAGATTCGGCAATTGGTGCGTCGGCTTGCGCAGGGCAAGACGGTGATTTTGTCGACGCATATTTTGCAGGAAGTGGAAGCGACGGCGGACCGAATTGTGATCATCAACCGCGGTCGTATCGTGGGCGACGGTACTATCGACGAATTGCGGGCACGGGCCAAGAAGCACGAGCGCGCCGAAGTCTCGGTGAAAGGCGACCGTAATGAAATCGAGCGGCTGTTGTCCGGACTCGAGGGCACGAAGCGCGTGGATTTTCTGGGCGAAGACGACGGCTTTGTGACGTTTCAGTTGTTCGGCAAGCCGGGTTCGGAACAGTGGCGCGAAATCGGGAAGTTGGCCAAACTGAAGGGCTGGGAACTGGGCGAGCTCACAGAGCGCCCGCTAAGTCTCGAGGAGACGTTCTTGGCGCTCACGGAACCGGAGGCGGCCGCGTTGAGTGAAAAGGGAGAGGCGTAATGAAGAATATTAAGACCATCGTATCGCGCGATTTGGGGGCGTATTTTACCTCCCCTATCGGCTATATCTTTATGATCGTGTTTCTCGCCATGAGCGTGGGCATTTTCATGACCTCGTTTTTCACTTTCCCGGTTGCGGACATGCGGAATTTCTTCGCGAACCTGCCGATTATTCTCTGCGTGTTCATCCCGGCGGTGACGATGCGCGTGTGGGCGGAGGAACGCAAAGAGAACACGTGGGAACTGCTGTTGACGTTCCCGATGCGCGCGCGCGAGCTGGTGCTCGGGAAATACATCGCGACGCTGGTGTTTTATTTAATTACACTGGCGGCGACGTTCACGGTGCCGCTAATGCTTGCGGTGCTGGGGAATCCCGACGGCGGAATGATATTCGGCGGGTACCTCGGGGCGACGCTTCTCGGCGCGATGTTTCTTTCGATGGGACTGTTTTTCTCGGGATTCTGTAAGGACCAGATTGTTGCGTTCGTCGTGACCCTTCTTGCGTGCTTCGCGGTGTTTCTGGTGGGCACGAATTTCATAGCGGGATACATTGACGGTTTCTTCCCCGGTCTGGGGGGTATGCTGAGCCAGCTTGTGGGGGTGATCGACCATTACAATGCGTTCATCCGCGGGGTGGTTGAGGTCAGCGATGTCCTCTATTTTGTGGCGTGGACGGCCCTGTTTCTGGTGTTGAACGCCATGTATATCGAGGGTCGGAGCCGACCGGGCATCCGTCTGCAGTTTAGTGCGGCGATTGTGCTTTGCCTGGCTATCGGCTTGGCGTTTAATTGGCTTGTTGCCGACGCGAGCATCTACCGTTTCGATCTTACCAAAGACAAGATTTACACGGTGTCGCCGGCGGCGAAACGCATTCTCTCCAAGGTGAAGCGTCCGGTGCAGGTTAATCTGTATATCACGCCGGAGCGAGAGATGCCCACGGCTTACGCACAACTCGAACAAGATATTATGGGCAAGCTCGATGAATTGCGGGTGGCCTCGGATGGCATGATCGAACCGGATGTGGTGTATCTCCAGGCGGCGAATGTGATGACGAGCGCACCGATGCCTGGCGAGGAAGAAGAAGAAGAGCAAGACGAAACCGAAAAGACCGAAAAACGGATGCTCGAGAAGGGCGTCGAACCCTTCGGGGTCCAGGTGATGTCGGGCGATGAAATCAGCCAGAAACTTATCTACGCGAGCATCGGCGTGGGGCTTGGCGCGGAAGCGGAGGAGATTATCCCGCAAGTGACGCCTGATACGTTGCAAGAGCTGGAATACCGGCTGATCAATATCATTTTCAAGCTCACGCGCGAGAAAAAACCGGTGGTTGCCCTGGTTGCGCCGAAAGAGGCGTTTTCGATGGACCCGCAGATGCGGCAAATCATGATGCAGATGGGGCGGGAGATTCCGCAGCAGCGCGACCCCTACGATGTGCTGCAGTCCTATCTGGAATCGGAAAAATACGATGTGCAGCGCGTCGACCTCACAAAGGATAGTCCGCTACCTGAAGAATACGACACGCTGGCCGTCATCAATCCGCGTGAATTGAACGAGCGTCAGCGCTGGGAAATCAACCGGGCCTTGGCGTCGGGCAAATCGGTGCTTCTTGCCGTTCAGAAATATTTATGGGATTATCAGACAAGCGATCGCGGCATCACCATGACGCGTCGCGATGAGAATCCTCAAATCAATCCGCTTCTCGATCATTATGGATTGGGCGTGGACGACGATTTGCTGATGGACGTCAACAACTTCCCGCTGACGATTCGCAGCAACAACGCGTTGCAGAATCTTCTGGGCGGCGGTACGCCGATCAACAATCCGATGCACATTGAAGTGACCAGCGAACATATGGACCAAGAGGTATCCATTACCGGTCGGTTGGGCTTCATTACATATCTCTGGGGGACGGCGCTTACCATTGATGACGAAGAATTGAAGAAGCATGACCTTGATGCGCGGGTCATCATGCACACCAGCGATAATGCGTGGACAGTGCCCGCGGATGCAAAGCTGACGCAGGAAGTGTTTGAACAGCCTGCCGAAGGCGACCAATACCCCCTGATGGCCCTTGTCTCAGGGCAGTTTCCGGATGCGTACAAGGGCCAGGAACGGCCGGCGTGGCCGCCGCCAAGACAGCAGCCGAATATGCCTCCCCAGCCTCAATCGGACGAGGAAGAGGGGCCCGCGGAGCCTTTGAAGCCCGCGCCCGGCAAACTCGTGTTGATAGGGGCGTCGCAAATGTTCCGAAGCGATTTTCTGCAGCGGTCGAATGCGGATTTGTTCCTGAACAGCATCGATGCGCTTACGTTGGGCGATGACTTGGTGAACGTTCGCAGCCGCAAATTGGTGGATCGCACCATCTCGAAACCGAGCGACAGTCAGGTCAGCTTGTGGAAATTCGTTAATTACGTGCTGGTGAGCCTGATTATCATAACCGTTGGCGTGGTGGTGACGCTGGTGCGGCGCCAGTCGCGCAACGCGTACACGATGTCGTTCATGGACAGCGGCGCGTCGGCGGAATAGCAGCGTCGCGGATGCCGGCGATGCAAAGATAACGGCCTAAATAAGGATTGTGGAGAGGTACCATGAGAAAGTGGAAGAATCTTGTTCCCCTGGTTGTAATCCTGGCCATTCTGGCGGCTCTGGTGGTGCTGAAGCGGGTCCAGAATAAACCGGCTACGATCGAGGAACGGCTTAGGGAGAAAGTGACCGATCTCATTCCGGAAGAAGTGTCTCCGGGCGCGGTAACGCGGGTCGAGCTGTACACCGGCGGCAAGCCTGAGGAGAAACTGGTGCTGCAGCGCGACGCCGAGGACCCAAATACGTGGCGGGTGTCGAGTCATTTCGATGCGCCCGCCAACGAGGAGAAGATCGAGGAATTCATCGAGAAGCTCACCGGCCTCCAGGGAGAGTTCCGTGCGGCGGACGTCACGGACGATGAGCTGAGCGAGTTTGAATTGAGCGAGAGCGAGGCATTTCACGTGCTGGCCTATACGGACGATACCGAGAACCCGGCCGTGCATGTTTTCGCGGGCAAGGCCCCGAAACCCGGGCAGGTGTTCGTGCGAACGGCGGACGATCATACCATCTATGTGGCCGACGTGAATTTCCGGCGAGAGGCTCAAATCTGGAGCGAGGAGGGCGACGCCGTGCCGGAACCGGGCGCTTGGGAAGACAAAGAGATCGTCAAGGTCGCCAAAGAGGAGATCAGCAAAGTCGCCCTGACCATGCCCGATAAAGAATTGGTGCTCGAGAAGCGCGAGAAACCGTCCGAGAAGAAGGAGAGCGAGGACGCCGACGCGACGGAAGCCGAAGAGCGGGAAGAGACCGAGCCTGAGTACGAATGGGCGTTGGTCTCGGGAGGCGTCGAAGGGCAGGAATACAAAGAGACCGGCCTCAACTCGCTTTTGGGAGCGTTCAATCCGTTGAGCGCCACGGAAATCGTAGACCCGACGAAACTTGAAGAATGGAATCTTGCGGAGCCGGGTTTCAAATGCGTATTGACGTTGAAAGACGAAGAGGAGGAGCTCGTCCTTGAGGCCGGGCGGCCTGAATCTAGCGCCGAGGGGTATATTCGTGTCGTCGGTGCAAAAGAGCCGGTAGTCTACAAGCTTTCTTCGTATAATTTCGGCAAAGTGTTTCCGAAAGGGTCGGAATTGTTCGATTTACAAAGCCTGAGCCTCGATAAGGAGAAGGTGACTCGTATCGAAATGGACCTGCCCGATGCGAAAGTGGTGTTGGCGAAGAAGGACGGGAACTGGACCGTCGTCGAGCCCGTTGCGGACCTCGAGGTCAACACGACTAAGATTTCGACGCTCGCGGGGGCGTTGGCCGGTTGGAAAGCGTCGGACTACACGGATTCCGCGTCTCTCGGAAAACCCGTGCGGAAAATCACGTTCACTACGGAAGACGGCCAGTCCCACGCCCTCGAGATTGGCGGTCCATCCAAATCCATTGACGGAAATTATGCGCGGCTGGACGGCGGACCCGTTGTGGCCATGACGAAGGGTGACGTCGGCAAAGTGCTGGTCGAGCCGAAGAACCTGTACAAACGGGCGCTTCTGGCGGCAACGGCCGCGGACGTGCAGGCGGTCACGATTACGCCGGCAGGGGGCGAAGCGATCGTGCTCAAGCGCGGCGAAAACGATGCGTGGATGTTGGGCGATGCCGAAGCGAACCAGGACGCGGCCGAAGATATTGCGCAAACGATCGCCGGTCTCCAGGCGGATGAAATCCTGTTTGGGAAGACGCCGGAAGGCTTTGAGGCGCAAGTGACCATCGACGTGACGATGGCAGACGGTAAGCATAAGCTCATGCTCGGTCCCGAGACGGACACGGGACGGCAGCTCGTGATGGACGGCAAGACCTCGGTCTTTGTTATCACCAAGGAAGATGCGGATGCTCTGACGCCGTCGGTGGAGTCATTGAAGAAGCCCAAGCCCGAGCCGACGGAAGAAGCAACAGAATCTGCTGAAGCTGGGGCGCAGGTTTCGATAGAACAGCCTGAAACGGAGCAATCTGCGGCGGAACCGGCCGCGGAGACGGCCGCTCCGGCTGAGAGCAAATCTGTTGTTGTGCCTGCCGAGTCGGAAATGCCCGCCGAGGAGGCTTCGGAGGCGCCCAAAGAAACAGCTCCGGCCGAGGGACAACCATAGGCGAAAACAAAAGCGGCATCATCACGCCTACGGCGTGACCAGAAGTAAAAACCGGGGACTGCGCCAAGCGAGTCTGCTGTAAGCGGACGAGACGGGCCTGTCCCCGAGCTTTTTGCGTAGAGACTTGGAAACATCAACGACAACCGATTCGTATCGCGCCTTTGGCATTCCCTTCGCTGCCGATTTTCGCGTAATATGGAGTTCCGGAAAGTAATCGCATGAAAGGATATCTGATCATGTACCGGACCGTGTTAATCGTGGTGCTTGTGGGACTCAGCATGGTTGCTGCTGCCCAGGTGCAGGACGACGTGGGGTTATCGCGGCGGAGCGCGATCGTGCGGGCGATCGAAAGAGCGGCGCCGGCGGTGGTGTCGATCAACGTGGTGGAAGCCCGTGCGGAAGTGCCTCCGCTTTTTCAGGACTTTTGGGACTTTTTCGATTTGCCTGCACCGCGGTATCGCACGCGTCACCGGCGACTTGATGCGGTGGGCAGCGGGTTTGTGATTGATGCGGAAGGCCATATCCTGACGAATTACCATGTGTTGGAAGGAGCGAGCGCGATTGCTTCGGTTACCTTGCCGGACGGCCGGGACCTCGAGGCCGAAATTGTAGGTGTGGACCCGCGTACGGACTTGGCATTGCTGAAGGCGGAGGGGACGGACTTACCATTCGCGACGCTCGGCGAGTCCGATGCGCTGTATATCGGCGAGTGGGTTATTGCGATCGGGAATCCCTTCGGAGCGCTGATCAGCGATCCCCAGCCGACGGTGAGTGTGGGGGTGGTTTCGGCGAAAGACCGGCGGCTGAGTCCCAGCATTGGAAAAGGCGAACGGTTGTATCAAAGGATGATCCAGACCGATGCCGCCATTAACCCGGGCAACAGCGGCGGGCCGTTGGTGAATGCCAAAGGGGAAGTCGTCGGGGTAAACACGATGATTTTTAGTCAGAGCGGCGGGAACGTCGGCCTCGGGTTTGCGATTCCGATTGATCGGGCGCGGCGCGTGGTGAGAGAACTCAAGCGCTATGGCCGGCGGCGTGACCCGTGGGCGGGATTCAAAGTCGAGGACGTAGTGGACCTCCATCCCGATTTCGCGCGTCAGCAAGAAATCCTGATTGACCACGGGTGCCTGGTCGTGAATATCCTGCGCGATTGTCCCGCATACAAAGCAGGTTTGCGTCCGGGCGACGTGATTGTGGGGATTGACGGAGAGGAAGTCTTTCGCTCGAGCGATATCGATTACGCGATTTGGGACCATTTCGTAGGCGATGCCATTAGCCTTGAGATCGACCGCCAGGGCGAGCGAAAGACCCTGACGTTTGTTCTTGAAGAATTGGACCGTTAAGAAGAGCCACGGGTGCCGTTTTGAGGTGCGGCCACTAAAGAAAAGTCACTGTCAGACGTGTCGGACAGCCGGGCCGAGAAGGTCTTTCCTGAAGAAGGGTGGCGCGAGCGAATCGACGCTTTTTTCCGGAAAGGGTATTTGCTAGGGTACAGGGCGGTTATTCGGAAGCCCCCGGCAAACATTGCTGAGAGGAAGTGTCTATGAAATTTGTAACGGTGATGGGGAGTCCGCGAGAAGATGGCAATACAGCCAACGTCCTGGCGTGGATGGAGGAGGAGTTGAGGACCCAGGGTCATGATGTGGATCACATCGATATTATGGATTGCCGGGTTGCGTATTGTGACGGGTGTTTCCGTTGCCAGAATACGGATGACGGACCGGGCTGTATTCAAGATGACGATGCGAACGTCATTTTTAAGCGGATGATCGAGGCGGACGGGGTGGTGTTTGCTTCGCCTTTGTATTGTTGGGGGTTTGCCGCGCCCATGAAAGCGCTCCTGGATCGCGGTGTGTGCCTTATCAAACGACCGTCGAGCGAGAACGCGGTGTACTTGCTGGCGGGCAAGCGCGCGGGGTTGGTGGTGACGGCCGGCGGACCCGAGGAGGGCAACGCCGATTTGATTGTCGAGACATTTCGGCGATATACGGAGTACTTGCGGTGCGCGCCGAAGGGTCATCTGGTAGTGCCGTATTGTGTCCAAAATGTGGAATTAGGCTCGAACGTGAGAGTCCAAGCGCGTGATCTCGCGCACGACTTAGTAGAATAGGGGGACGCGATGAAAACGAAGCGCAATGTGTTGCCGGCAGGGGCGGTGGTAGCAGGGACCGTGGTGCTTATGGCATTCGCCGCATGGGCGGGTGAAGAGGAGCGGGGGGAGAAACGGGACATGCAAGCGAATGTGCCTGTACGGGCAATCACCTCGGGCCCCGAGGCCCATTGGTTTGCCTATTACGACAAGTTTCAGTTCGACCCGAGCAACCGTTATGTCCTCGGCAACCAAGTGACCTTCGAGGACCGCGCCCCGCGCGCCGATGACGTCATCGAGCTGGGCATGGTCGATATCGAGAACGACGACACATGGATTCCCTTCGCCACAACGACCGCGTGGTGCTGGCAGCAAGGCTGTATGCTTCAATGGTTGCCTGGTTCGGATAGCGAAGTTATCTATAACATTCGTACCGAAGACGGTTATGCTTCGGTGGTACAAGACGTGTTTACGGGCGAGAAACGGATGCTGCCGCATCCTATCTATACCGTGAGCGGCGACGGCAGGTTCGCGGTCAGTTTGAATTTTGCGCGAGTCGGCGAGACGCGACCTGGCTACGGCTACAACGGTTTTCCCGATCCCTATGAAGACGAACTCTATCCCGAAGAGGACGGC
>JAWODE010000670.1:0-5977 GCA_046483455.1 Candidatus Hydrogenedentota bacterium
CAAAGCGGAGAAATTGGCGGCTGAACGCCTGCTGCTTGTCATGAAGCCACTTGCCGACGCCTCTACGGCGCTTTTCGCGATGGTGTCACAGATGCGCAGGCAACACAAAAAGACATTCGACCAGCGACAGCAAAAACACCACGCAAACCACCGCCGGGATCATCTGGAATATTTTTCCCACGAATCCCGGAATGAAATAAATCGGCATAAAGGCGGCGATATTCGTAAGAATACTGAACGTTACCGGCATCGCCACCTCACGAGCCCCCCGAATGGCGGACTCGATAAAGGAAAAACCCTGTTGGTGGTAATAATAGACGTTCTCGCCCACCACGATGGCGTCATCGACCACAATGCCTAACGCCACAATATAAGCGAAAAGCGATATCATATTCATCGAGATGCCGAGACTAGGCACGAAGAGGAACGAAGCCATAAACGAAATCGGGATACCCATCATCACCCAAAAGGCCAACCGCGCCTCGAGAAACAATCCAAGCAGCCCAAGCACAAGGACCAAGCCAATCGCCCCGTTCTTGACAAGGAGATAAACGCGCTGTCGGTAGTTTTCTGAACGATCATGGTGAAAATCTGTCTGGATGCCCGGCGGCAGGAACGGCTGAAACGCTTCCACCTGTGTCTTGGCAGCCTCCGCCACGGTGATAGGCGTCTGATCGCCTACCCGAAAAACCTCAAGGTGAATCGAGGGTTTGCCATTATATTTCGAACTCCGGTCCGTATCCGCGAAACTGTCATCAATCGTCGCGATGTCCTTTAAGAGAACCTGACTTCCCATTTCGGTGGTCAGCACGGGCAATTCGGCGAACTCGCGGCCGTAATCACGCCGCTCCGTCAACCGCAATAAGATTTCTCCCGTATCGGTTTTGAGCCCCCCGCCCGGCAAGTCGATCGCGGCGTTGCGTAGACGCTGCGCAATTTCGTCGGGGGTGGTGTTATACCGCCGCAGATTCTCTTGGGAAACCTCGATGCTGATTTCGAGAGGCGGCATACCCTCGAGATCAACTTGCGTGATTTCCGGAGATTGGAGCAGCCAATCGCGCATTTGCTCAGCGAGCTGGTGAAGCGTGGTATCCGGCGCTTCTCCATACACCACAACCTCGAGCACATCCCGACGGTGCGCATCGATCCGGACCTCAGGCTCCTCCGCTTCCTCGGGAAACGTCACGATGCGGTCCACTTCACTCTTGATTTCCTGGCCGAGACGATTCACATCCTCGCCGAGAAGCAATTCAACCCGAACGCTGCCGCCCCCCTCCCGGGCCACGGAGGTGACTTCCTCGACGCCTTCCAGGGGGCGCACGGCCTCCTCGATGGCGAGGATGATGCTCTCCTCGACTTCCTCGGGGCTTGCGCCGGGGTATGCCACCGTCACGGACACTGTATCGAGGGCGATATCGGGAAACACCTCCTGTTTCATGTTGCGCAAGGCAAGGAACCCGCCAACCAAAAACACGACCATGATAAGGTTGGCCGCGATCGAATTTCCGGCCATCCACGCGATTGCCCCCCGCTCGATGGGCTTCTTAGCGGAGTCGCTCATGACATGCCTCCTCCGCGCTGGGAACCTCGGCCCTGCCCACGACGCCCTTGGCCCTGCCCTTCTCCTTGCGCGGGCGTATCGGGCTTGTCCGAGTCGGTGCGCAACGGCATCCCGGGCACGGGCGCCGCCAAATCGCTCACAACAAGCTGCTCACCATCCTGCAACCCCTCGGAGACGTACACAAAATTGTCGCTGCTCCAAACCGTCTCTATTTCCCGGATATCCAGCGTATTGTCGGCCGTCATAACCCACAGATTATCGCCATCACGCACCGCCTCCGCGGGCACTTCAAATACATCGCTAATCTCTTCACCTATCAGTTCGACCCGCACAAACGCATCAAGCATCAACGGATGTTGGCCGCCACCTTCTTCAAGTTGCAGCGGGTCTTCGACAACCACTAACAACCGAGCCAGACGGCTACCGGGTTGAAGACCGGTCATAATTCGTTGTATATAGCCCTCGCGGTATACCCCCGGGCCCCACGTCAACTCATGATATATGCGGGCCTTCGAACCGGACGTGCTGTTCATACCCGGGACCTCAAGCCAGCGCAATTCATCCACGGGCACCGTAACTTCAACCCAGTACTCATCCGAGCCGACCAGCGTCGCCAACGGCGTGCCGGGGGTCACATACGCGCCGAGATCGGCGCTCCGCTCCTCGATAACCGCATTGAACGGCGCGACGACCTCAGTGCGATCGAGGTCCAGGCGGGCCTTCTTCAATGCGGCCTCTGCCTGCGCGACAGCCGCTTTCTTCGTTTCGAGCTGAGGTTGCCGCAGCACCAGATCCGTGTCTTCTTCGGATGCGATGTCGCCCAGCAACTCGAATTCGAGTTTGGCGACCGACTGCTGGCCCATCTCGAGTTTGAGGTCAGACTGCGCCCGGACCAGGTTTGCCTCCTCCTGTTCAACGGCCAAGGTATAATCGTCATCGTCGATACGCAGAATCGTCTCGCCCTTTGCGAAATCCCCCCCGGGGGCGAACTTCGGGGAGGTCTCGACGATTTGGCCGCTGACGCGCACCGAAAGACGGATTTCACGCGTCGGCACAACCGTCCCGGTGTTGCTCACGATTACGGGGGCCGTCTGTGCCTCCAACGGCATTACCTCGACGAGCGTCGCTTGTTTCTCAGGCGGACGCCGCGTGGCCAGGGGAGGATTCGCCAGCCACCTGTAGGATACCGCAGCGCTCAGGCCCAGGACAGCCAGAAGGATCAGGGAGCGCAGCACAGGGCCAATCCAGCGCCACGCGCTTTTCGCAGCCGGTTCGGCCCTTTCGGCGCCGTCGGGTTCCGGCGTGCTTTGCGGAAGCGTTGCCATAATATTTGTTTGCTCCAATTTGTTGTCGGGCCCATCGTGCCCGGCGAGCCGCTTCCGCGGCTCTATTTCGTCATCCACGTGGGACCGGTTCCGCACGCCCCGCTTGTGCTTCAGCCTGGTCCACTCCTCGATAATATTCGTACTCCGACGCCATCCACGAGCCGCCCAAAGCCGTGCACAGTTGGAGCCGAAGGTCGAGGCGCGTAAGCTCCGCCTGCACAAGGCGCCGCTCCACCACCTGAAGCTGCGAGAGAGCCGATAACACCGGCAAGTAATCATTTAATCCCTTCCGATACCGCAAAAGGGCTTGATCGTGGGCATTCGTGGCAGCATCAAGTTGCCGCTCGAGCGCTTCGATGTATTCCATTTGCTTCACTTCTTCAAACATCGCGCTTTCAACTTCCTTCGCCGCGACCAGTACGCTCTCCCTGTAAGCCGCCAGGCGCTCGTCGACCACAGCACGGGTCCGTTCAACCTCGGCCTTGCGCCGCCCTGCATCAAAAATCGGCCCCGTCACCCCCGCGGCCAACGAAGCCACCCAGTTGTCGAACACAAGGTCCCACTCATCGGCTCCGTAGCTTGCCGACCCCGTCAAACGCAACGCGGGCAGACGGTCCGCTCGGGCCGCGCTTACACGCCAATCAGCCGACCGCAGACGCAAGCCGGCGGCACGAACATCGGGACGATTCGCGAGTAGTTCGGCTGGCAATCCCGGCTCAGGCAACGGCCCAACGTCGGGAAGGGTAGCGGTCTCGATGCTCAAGTCGGTGCGGGGTTGCTTGCCAAGCAGCACGGCCAACTCATGAAGTGTGACCCGCAATGTCGATTCAAGCGGCGGCAACAACGATTCCGTTTCGGCAACGATCTGCCGCTGTTGAAAAACATCAAGAGCCGTCGCCAAACCATTTCGATACCGCAACTCGATCAATTCGAGCGTGGTCTTGTTCAATTCCAACTGCTCCTCAACGAGCGTAATGGCCTGTTCCTGAGCTACGGCAGTGAGCCACTCCCGAACAACCACCGCCGACAAACTCAGCATCGCCGCATATACATCTTCGCGAGCCGCTTCAAGGTCCGTCAGAGCGGCCTCATACTGCGCCCGCACCCGCCCCCACAAATCCACCTCGTAGCTACTTCCTAATCCGAAACGATACGACCGCGACGTTGAAATGCTATGGGATGGTCCCGTACCGGCATTCAGCGTATCCAGCGCCTGCAAAGACGAGCGCGCGGATTGCAGAGCATCAAGCAGGTCGGCCGGAGGGGTTGCACCGGCGCCGGCCAACTCATTCCACGCCGCGATTTTCTGATTGAGCGCCTCGAGCCTGTCCGGCCCCTCCTTGGTATCGACGCGGCGCCGGCTGATTGAAGCATCGCCCGAGTAGTCCAGCGTCGGAAACCGTGGCGCACCCGTTTGGACCGCGACCATCTCCGCCTGAAGAAGCCGTGCATACACCTGTTCCAGCGTAAGGTTACCTTCCAACGCCTGCTCAACCACCCCGTTCAATTCCTCTGACTCGAAGACTTCCCACCAGCGCTCGGGCACTGCGTGAGTCTTTTCATACAATGAAAAGTCGTCTGGAACCGGCAACTCGCTACTATCCCGCTCCGGCGGTGCGAACCGCGCACAGGATATGCACAACACCCCCAAGACTACGCACACACAAGAAAGCCCCCAGAATGCCTCTCTGTGAGGGTCTTTGCATACACCGTGTTGCATGATACGCATTCTAATTAACTTACACATTGGCCGCTTTCCGAGAAGCCCCGTCACGAGGAGATTCAGTTTCCCGCTGTACCGCCGCAATACCTGCCAAGCAGAACCGCACAATATGCTTAGCGAGCACATCCACCGAGTCCGGCTTAAATGACCAAGCGCCTTTCCCTTTTTTCTTATACGCCAAAATGCATTGGCTCATAACGCTCATTTCACACATTTCCAGGTCGGCCTTGGTCGCTTCCGACCCCAGAAGCTCGCGGAGCACCCCGCGAAAGCTGGCCCGCGTCTTGTTGTGCGCCAAGTCAATCGCTTGCTCCAGAAGACCCGTAGGATTCACAAGTTCCATCATCCGGATATTGTGCAGATAGCCCAGCTGTTTCTCATCGGCACGCCGCTGGAGGAAAGCCCGCACCAGTCCCAACAGCCGTTCTTCCGGCGGTGCATCTCTATCTACTCCTCCATCAATGGGATACAAGGCATCCGCCCGGGCGGTAGCGTCTTCCCATGTCGCTTGGTAAAGACCGCGTTTAGACCCGAAGTGGTAATTGATGGCTGCGGTATTCACCCCTGCGCGGAGGCAAATCTCCGCGTGCGTCGCATCGCGGTATCCCTTTTCGCCGAACACCTGCAACGCCGCAAGAAGAATCCTGCCACGGGTTTCCTCGCCATCTTTTCGAATACGCACCTCTAAAACGCTTTTCATCCAATCGCTTAATTCAAGTAAAGAGTTGAACTTCTACCACGAACACGACCCAATGTCAAAAAATTTCCGGCCCGTCTCATTTTCTTTCCTATCGTATCCGCAAGGAATGTGCCTGCCTGTAGCAGCATTTCATACGTAATTGCCCTGCAAAAATGGCCCGATGGAACCGCAACCGCGCAAAATTTGCAGATATTCGCCCTCGGCCACCGCCCGGAAGCCAGCCAAGACGCGCCAGAAGAAACCAACCCGCAGCCGAGAATGACCGGCGAGGGCGCCGGTCCCACACCGGACAAGTTTTCGAGATAGAGCCACACGGACGGGCACGGACGAACACAGCGCTCCCTAACCGCAATCAAACTGCCGCGTCCAGAGTCAACGGCTGTCGACGCGGGCGCGCGCGGTAAGACCCACGGCTACCCCCGTGCGAGATGCACCCGGACTGGGCCCCTGCTTTCCAAGGGGTGACGGAAGAGGCAGCAAACGATGAGCCCTTTGGCTCTCTTATGCACCCTCGCTGTGTCGCGGTTTCCGACCGCGTGGTCTCCACTCCGGCAACGGAGGACGGGCTTTCCAGCCCGTCCTTAAGACCACCGCGGACGGATACGTCCGCGCTCCTTGTGATAATGACCGGCGAGGGCGCCGGTCCCACACCGGACAAGTTTTCGAGA
>JAWODE010000678.1:0-10474 GCA_046483455.1 Candidatus Hydrogenedentota bacterium
GCGAGCTGTATCCATAGGCGACGGTAATCGCCAATCCGATGAGGGTCATCATGCCTGGCTTGAACTTGGCCAATTCGTTGAACAAACCGTTGAGAAACGGCCAGCCGCCGTACAAAAACACCGCCGTCGCAAGAGCGAACAGCACGTACCGGTCGCCCGGAAAGGCCAATATCTCAGCCAGACCCAACCACTCCTGCAGCATCGGCGAAAGTACAAGCATGGGAAGCGTGAGCGCCAGCGACACCCAAAAACGCCGTTTGAAATCCTTCACCATGTGCGCGTGATGCGCTCGATGCCCCCCGCCGTGGTCTTCATGACCCGCGTGGCCGCCATGATCGGCATGTCCGTCGTGGTGTTGGTGTTCACCGTGTTCTTCCTGATGATTCTTGTGCGGATCGTGGTCTTCGGGACTCATAACAATTTCTCCCTGTTACAATCACGATTCCTCCTTTGGCACAAGCCGCCCTCCCTTCGCACCGTTTACACGTTCATACCTTTCGCACCTGCTATATCGAAGATGCGCCGCAAGTAGGGACGCATCCTACCGTCCTCTCTCTTGCAACGAGACAACCGAGCCCAATAATCCCGCGTTTACGGCGGCACTTCCCGGCGCGCATGTGTTTCCCGGCGGACGGTACGGTACCTTCCCCGCCCACCCGCGGTGGATTGCTTATCCTTTCACGGCGTTTAGATTCGCGCCGACACGCGCCCAGTTCACAACGTCCCACCAGGCTTTCACATAGTCGCCCCGGCGGTTCTGGTATTTCAGGTAATACGCATGCTCCCAGACATCGACCACCATGAGCGGAACGACGCCCCACGGGGTCAAATTCTGGTGATTCTCGATTTGCAGGACCAGAAGGCGCTCATCCATGGGACGATAGTGTAGCGCGCACCAGCCGCTGCCCTCGACGCTGCCCGCCGCGGCCGAAAATTGCGTTTTGAACGCCTCAACACTGCCGAAATCCTTGGTGAGGTGTTCAGCAAGCGAGCCGGTGGGGTCGCCACCGCCTCCGTCACCGGGCGGGGCCATAACCGACCAGTACAACGAGTGGAGGTAATGGCCCGCGCCGTGAAACGCGTATTTGCGGGAAAGGCTCTGAATCCGGTCCATGTCGCCCGCCGCGCGCGCCTCGGCTAACCCTCTTTCCGCCGCGTTAAGGCCGTTGACATACCCCGCATGATGCTTGGTGTAGTGAGTTTCGAGGGTCTGGGCATCGATAACCGGTTCGAGGGCGTCGAACGCGTAGGGCAATTTCGGTTGTGTGTGTTCAACTACCGTTCCTTCCGACGCCGCGGCCGAGGCCTCCGAGGCCGTCATCAAGCCGGCCATCGCGCCCGCGGCCAGCCCTCCCGATGCCGCAAAAAAGCTTCTTCGTGTCGTTTCCATGTCAGTACTCCTCTCCCTGTGCCGTGCGCAAGGCTTATTTCACGGCGAGCTCCTTCCGATTCTCCCAGGTACCATGGATATTGCAGTATTCGAAGGCCCGTAACGGCCCCAAGTCCTTATCGAGAGTCACCACGGTTTTCATCACGGGTTTGGTGCGTTTAGGCACCAAGTCGAGCCGCGCCAGGTACACGTGTCCGGCGTAGAGCGTGATGAAGTTGATGAAATGATCGGGATCGTCGGGATGCTCCTTTAATTTCCCGACCTCGATGGTTACTTCAAAGGGTTCTCCCGCTTTGACCTCGTCCGGGGCGGTGATCACCGGCACGTGTTTCTTTTCGAGGTCCGTGGGATTGTCGGGATCTTGCACCATGTTGACCCCTTCGAAGAGATCGCGTTCTTCCGTTGCCATAGGTTCCTCCTTTCCGAGAGTTATTTTCCGCTCCCGCTTTATTGGACCAGAGCCAGG
Source organism: Candidatus Hydrogenedentota bacterium (assembly GCA_046483455.1). Classification (GTDB taxonomy): domain Bacteria; phylum Hydrogenedentota; class Hydrogenedentia; order Hydrogenedentales; family SLHB01; genus UBA2224. The sequence goes on from JAWODE010000678.1 coordinate 1,857, forward strand.
ATCGCCCGCAGAAACGCCGGCAGGTCTTTTGGCCCTTGCGCCGTTACGAATTTCCCATCCGTCATACAGGGTTCGTCGACCCACTCCGCACCCGCGTTGCGAAGGTCGTCGCGAATAGCCGGAACGCTCGTCAGCCGTTTGCCTTTGACGACACGCGCGCTGATAGGCACCCAGCCGGCATGGCAAATCGCCCCGAGCACGGCGCCCGCTTCAACGGCACCGCTGACGAGTCCGAGGCATGCTTCGTTGCGCCGCAAGCGGTCCGGGGCGTATCCGCCGGGCACCACGAGCACCTTGACCATTTTCGGGTCCACCTCACTGAAGGCAACATCCGCTTGGACGGGGTAACCATGCTTCGAGGTATACGTAGCGCCCTTCTTGGGGCCGGCCACCTGTACCCTAAACCCGGCTTCCTGCAAACGCAGCCTCGGGTATTGGAGTTCTAGGTCTTCGTATTGGTCTTCGGCCAGAATAACGGCCAGACCGTTGTTTTCCGCCATGGGCTCAACTCCTTCCGCGAAGGTCATTTGAAATACTGTTTTGCCGCCGCCCCGACGGCTTCGGAACTCGTCGGATACGGAAACACCGTGTCCGCGAGCGCCTGGACCGGTAAGCCGTGACGCATCGCGACGATCACCGGCGCAATTAAGTCGTCAGCCCCGGCCCCGAGGAGGTGTCCGCCCAGCACGATGCCCGAATCGGGATCGACCAGTAAACGCACGCGGCCATCTTGATTGCCCGTAAGGAGATTTCGCGGCATACTTGCGAACGGCGCCTCAAGGGTATTGAAGGGCCGTTCTTCCGCTTCCAACTCCCGGGAAGTGGCCCCCACGTGCGCCAAGGCGGGGTCCGTAAAAATCGCCCAGGATATCGCGTTGTAATTGAATGCTTCAGGGTCCTCGGAAAATGCATTGCGCGCGGCATGCAGAGCCTGGGCGGCGGCCACATGCGTGAAGGGGAACCGTTCCGTGATGTCTCCCGCCGCCCAAATCAAAGGAACGCTTGTTCTAAGGTTCTCATCCACAACCAGCTTGCCCTTGTCTGTCGCTACCCCCGCGGCATCGAGATTGAGAGCCTCGAGGGCGGCTTTGCGGCCCGAAGCAACCAGAATCTCCTCGACATCGAGGCTATGCTCGCCTTCATTGTCTTTCCAGACGATGCGTTTCTCGCCGGCATCCGTCTCTCGAGCGTTTTCCACGGTTGCCCCGCTTTGAATATGCAGCCCCTCATCGCGAAGAGATTCCGCGAGTTCCTTCGCAAGAGCGGTTTCCTCGTGTGGAAGGATATGGTCTTCCATCTCGAACAGGGTCACGCGGGAACCGAACCGAGAGAACATCTGCGCAAACTCCGTCCCCACGGGTCCCGCGCCAATAACCGCCAAGGTCTTGGGCAACCGCTCGAGGGTTACGGCCTCTCGATTCGTGACAAAACCCACTTTGTCCAGCCCTTCGATCGGCGGAACAACGGGGTCGGAACCCGTCGCCAGCAGGAAACGGCCGCCACGAATCGTCTGCCCGTCGACGCTAATCTCATGGTTCGAGGTAAAGGAAGCCTCGCCCTGGTAGACGTGGATACCGCGACCTTCCTGCCGTTTTACGGCGTCTTCGGCGCTCCCGCCGCGAATCTGGTCTATGAGCCGGCCAATGCGCGCGACGACCGCCGGCCAGTCCAGCCCCGCTTCGGGAAAGCGTAATCCGAGGGGCTCGGATAATTTTGCGGCGTGCAACAGACCTGCCGTATGAAGCAGCGCTTTAGTCGGGTCACACCCGTAGTTCAGACACGTCCCTCCTAAAAGGTGGCGTTCGACCAAAGCAACCGAAATGCCGCGCTTGACGGCCCATTTCGCCGCGGTGCTGCCTGCCGAACCTCCGCCGATAACGACCAGTTCATATTTCTTGTCGGCATGCATATTCGTTTTCTCCGCATTGAATTCCTGGAGTTCAGACCAATGCTTCTCCATGTTTCTCGAGTATTTGATTCATGGTTTCGAGGTCTTCGGCCCCGAGTTCGATGGCGCCCGCCGCGGCGTTTTCTTGCGCTTGCCCGATATTCCGCGCGCCGCACAATACGTGAGTGAGGCCGTCCTGGTGGAAGGTCCAGGCGATGACAAGCTGCGTAAGGGTGGCGCCGTGTTTATCCGCAACAGGCTTGAATTCTTCAAGCATGTCGGCGGCCCGCTTGCGATTCTCGATGCTGAAACGAGGGTCTGCAAGCCGTTGATCGCCCGGGCCGAACTCGCGGTTCGGTCCTACCTTGCCCGTGAGCAGTCCCTGGCCAAGAGGCGAGTACGCGAGAACGCCTATGTTGTGCTTATGGCAGTAGGGCAACTGATTCTTTCGGATACCTTGGTCGAGCATCGAAAACTTCTCCTGATCGGTATCCAGAGGCCCCACGGCACGGTATTGTTCCATGTGGTCGACCGTTGCATTGCTTACACCGATAGCGCGGATTTTGCCTTCCTGTTTGAGATCGAGCAGGGTGCTCATTGTATCTTCGATCGCGGTCGTCGAGTCCTGCCAATGCGTCTGGTACAAATCGATGTAATCGGTTTGCAGACGGCGCAGGCTTTCGTCGATTTCCTGTCGGATCGATTCCGGATGGAGGTAAACGCGCACATGGATATGCCCGTTTTCAGCGGGACCAAGGGCATCGGAATTAAACTTCTGCTCGCCCTTTTGCGTGTTGCATACCATGGCGCATTTGGTGGCCAGCACGACGCGGTCGCGCCGATCGCGAATGGCCTGGCCCACGAGCCGCTCAGACACGCCGAAACCGTAGATCGGCGCGGTATCGATCAGGTCGATGCCTGCATCCAGAGCGGCGTGAATGGTCTCGATGGACTTTTTTTCGCTTGTGCCGCCCCACATCCAGCCTCCAATGGCCCAAGCGCCGAATCCTACCACCGATGCGGAAATTCCCGATTGACCAAGGGGCCGTTTTTGCATCAAAAACTCCTTTCTATTGAAGAACGTCGAGCCGTTGTTCCGTCACGGATTGTATTCTCGTTCTATTCATCAAAAACCGTTGCTTTCGATCAACAGCAGCGCCAACCCTAAGACCACACACGCCCCCAACACCGCGAAACCGGGTTTTATCCGGAGCAGTTCCGGCAAAGTGGTATCGCCGAACGCCCCGTATGGAAGCACACGATCCCGGACCCTGGGATAAATACCGGCGTAAATGCCCGCGCCCAAAAGGATGCCGACCACGCCGCCGAAAAGGGCGTCCAGCGAGCCTTGGCCCACGGCCCCAAGCGCCGTACCCGGACAGTACCCGAGCAGGCCAAACCCCGCTCCGAAGAGAAGTCCGCCCACGACCGTCGAGCCAATCGAGCCGGACTTCTTGTGCAGCTTTACCCAGCCGACATAACGCATCACATAGACGCCGAGCATCCCCGTAATAACCGCGGTTAGGATAATCTTCGCCACCGTCCAGTCTTTCAGGAGCAGTTGCCCGAGAATGACGTCGTACCGCGTGACGCCGCCCCGCTGGAGTAGAAAACCGAAGCAGATACCCATGAGAAAACCGAGTACGAGTTGTCCGCCTTTTTGGTTGTGAAGTCTCGAAAACATGGACCTTTCCTTGTTAGGCAATTACGTAATAGGTCAACATGGCCATAATCACTCCGCCCGCAAAAAAACACAGCAGCGCCACCCAACCACTCAACACAAGCTGTAACGCGCCACTGATACCATGCCCGCTCGTGCACCCTCCCGCCCAGCGCGCACCAAAACCGACCAGGAACCCTCCCGCCAAAGCCACGGCCAATCGCGCCACGGGGGCGTCTCCGAACGCATCCCGCCACAATGGCGGCGTTACTTCCCAGCGGAATGCGCCGGACATCCAGGAGGACAGAAACGCACCAACGAGCAATCCAACGACGAGCATCCATTCCCAGTCAATAGTTGGGGGATATTCGCGGTAATACGCCTTTTCGTCGACCTTCTTCCCGCGCACGACTCGCTCGAGCATCCCGCTTGTGCGGGCGTAAGCCGTGGATACGCCGAGGGGATGGTCCGACAAAAGAAACGCCAGCCAACTCAACACCCCGATGCCGATACCCACGGCATAAGGAGACCAGCGTGAAAGGGTCCAGATATACGTCACATCTTTTCCGTTCAACGGCTGCGTAAGTTGGCTGCCCATGGGTTGTGCCGAGGGCGAATCGCTTACGACAAAAAACACAAGGCACAACAAGCATGCAAGCAACGCAAACCGTTTCCCTTTCCAACCTCTAGTATTTGAGGGTCTATGCGCTCTTGCCATGGTTAATCCTTTTCACCGCTCTCTTCCGCGGATGCTTCGATCGGGCACTTTGTACTCCTGCAGGCGGACATGGACCCCAGACAGTTCGCGACATCCGTATATCCATGCTTTTTGAGGAGCGACGCCGCGATAATGGCACGTTGACCGCTTCCGCAGAACGTTACGACGGGGCGATCCCGCGGGATTTCGTCCATGCGTTCCAACACGTGGCCCAAATAAATGTTCTTGGCGCCTTTGAGATGTCCCCGGCTGAATTCCTCCTCTTTGCGGACATCGACGATTGTGAATTCCTCGTTTTGCTGGATGCGCTCCCGAATCTGGTTGACATGAATGGCTGGAATACGGTCGAATTTGCGGGCGGATGTTTCCCAAGTGTGCAACCCGCCATCGAGAAAACCGACAATCGCGTCAAACCCCATGCGAATCAACTCGCGCACAGCGGTTTCGACCTGATCATAGGCGCCGGTTTCGGGAATAATGCCGATGGGGTGGTCATACTCGATAAACCATCCGCCATAAGCGGCAAGCGCATCCATTGGTATAGCGAGGCTATTGGGAACGAAGGCGCCTGCCAATGCCTCCGGATTGCGCACATCGACGGCGACCATGCTGTCCTTCATCGCCGCGGCGAATTCGTCGGCGTTCATGGGCCGCGGACGCGGCGGACGGGGCATCTCCGGCGCGTTGCCCTTCAAGTTGTATTCCTCCATCTTGCGGAAGTACGGCGGCTGGTAGTGCTTTTCGTTGACCTTGTATTGCACGAAAGCGTCGCGCTCGGTGTGACGAAGAACCGGGTTGTTGAGGCGCTCATAACCGAGCGTCGAAAACTCGCGCGAAGCCATGCCGCTGCCGCATACGGACCCCGCCCCGTGAGCCGGATACAGGATCACGTGATCGCCCAGGGGCAGTAGTTTGTTGAAAATGCTGTCATACAATAAACTCGCCGTTTCTTCTTTTTTCTCCGGAAAGAAATCCGTTCGGCCGACGTCGCCAATAAACAGGGCATCGCCTGTGAAGACGCCGACAGCCTCTTCGCCGAAGGCGGGATCGTGCAAGGCGATCGAGATGCTTTCGTAGGTGTGGCCAGGGGTCTCGAGCATGGTGAGGAACAAGCCATCCAAGTCGAAGCACTCGCCATCGGTTACCGCGTTGCCGTACGCGAAATCCAACGCACCTCCATGGTAAATGGCAGCGCCCGTGCGGCGGGCCAACTCCTTTGAACCAATCACATAATCCTCATTACGGTGCGTCTCGAAGATATGGGTGATGCAAGCCCCATTGCGGTGCGCGATGTCCACATATACCTCGCAATCACGCCGCGGATCGATGACGACGGCCTGCTTGCGGTGGCCAAAGATATAAGAGAGATGTGCGAGACCTTCGGAACGAACAACTTCTAAAAACATGCGATTTCTCCCGGCTTACATGCCTATCTGCCAAACCCTCGCCGGAGCGGACACCGGTGAGTAAAGCCCATCGACGACAGTCCCTCCATCATTCCTATGAGGATTCTCTCTGGCTAAAGAGAGCAACTTCCGTGCCATAGAAAACAAGCTGTCATGAAGGGCTATAGCTCACACAGAGCGGACGATCTGACGCGTGGGAAGGAAGATTTTGGGGTAATTCAAAAGATACCGGTGAATGGCAGGCGAAATCTAGTGTCTGGCGTATACAATTTATGCGGGAATGCGTGTAGTTTTTACACGAGGATTAAACACCCAGCGCCTCTCGTACGGTACGAACGAGATCGGAAAGCACCGGGATATCGGGCATGACCGTACCGAGAATGCCGAGAGCAACGAGCAAAACAAGGATCACAAATACCTTGCCGATAAAGCCCTTGAGCACCCGCGCAATCGAGAAGGGTTTGCGCATGCTCTCGAGCTGCTGCGCGCGCTGGACAAAGTTCTCGTATTTTTCCTTGCAAGCTTCGCTGCAAAACACGCCAAAGGGGGACTCGACCATGTTGCCGCTGGTAATGGGTTGGTTGCACTGCTTGCAGCGCATGCCCATGTCAACCCCTGTCCGTTTGCCCGAAGCCATTATCGCACCCTCCCAAGTTGCATTCACGTCGTTTGGACGGTTGCATCCAACGCCTTCTTCGCGATCTCTTCCTGGATGCGTTTGCTAAACGCATCCAAGGGCATCACGCCGATATCACCCTGGCGACGATGCCGCACGGACACTCCGCCCGATTCGCGTTCCCGATCGCCCACCACAAGCATATAGGGCACCTGCTGGGTCTGGGCCGCGCGAATCTTGTATTTCATGGTATCATCCCCTAAGTCGGCTTGCACACGCAACCCCGCATCGAAAAGGCGGTCTCTCACTTGGCAAGCGTAGTCGTTTTGCGCATCCGAAATCGGGATCACCACACATTGCACCGGGGCCAGCCACGTCGGAAACGCTCCTCCAAAATGCTCGATCAACACGGCTAAAAACCGCTCGATCGCCCCGTAAATCACCCGGTGAAGCATCGCCGGCCGGTGGGTTTCGCCATCGGGTCCCACGTACTCGAGGTCGAACTTCTCGGGCATGGCAAAGTCGAGCTGGATCGTCGCGCATTGCCAACTCCGTTTCAGGCAATCCCGCACGTGAAAATCGATTTTCGGACCATAGAAGGCGCCGTCGCCCTCGTTGATTTTGTACGCGATGCCTTTCCTGTCCAGGGCATTCCGCAACGCATCGGTGGCACGGTCCCACATTTCTTTGGTGCCGATGGATTTCTCGGGACGCGTGCTTAACTCGACGGTGTAGTCAAGGCCAAACACGGAGTACACGGCGTCCACGAAGTCGATAAGGTCGATCACCTCGTCCTGGATTTGGTCCGGGGTCATGAAGATATGTGCGTCGTCCTGGGTAAAGACACGTACCCGGAACAGGCCGTGTAAAACGCCGGATTTCTCGTGACGGTGGACCGTTCCCACTTCGGCAAGTCGTAACGGCAGGTCGCGGTAGCTATGGAGGCTTGATTTGTAAATGAGCATGCCGCCGGGACAATTCATCGGCTTGACGGCAAAATCGCGCTCGTCAATCTGGGTGAAATACATGTTCTCTTTGTAGTTGTCCCAGTGCCCGGATTGTTCCCAGAGTTTGCGGTCGAGGATGATGGGGCTGCGCACTTCGCCGTAATGGCGCTTGCGGTGTTCTTCGCGCCAAAATTCCATCAACTCGTTCATTACGATCATGCCCTTCGGATGGAAGAACGGGAATCCCGGGCCCTCGGGGTGGAAACTAAACAAGTCGAGCTGTTTCCCGAGTTTTCGGTGGTCGCGTTTCTCGGCCTCAGCCAAGAGTTTCAGATGCTCGTCTAGCTCCTTGCGGCTAGGGAATGCGGTGCCGTAAATGCGCTGCAACATGGGCCGCCGTTCGTCGCCCCGCCAATACGCTCCGGCCACATTCAGAAGCTTGAACGCCTTGATCTTCCCGGTGGACGGCAGATGCGGGCCGCGGCAGAGGTCCACAAAATCGTCGTGCTTGTAGTAGGTGATTTGTCCGTCTTCAAGGTCGCGGATCAGTTCGACCTTATACGGATTGCCGGCTTTCTCGTAATAGGCGAGCGCCTCTTCCTTCGTCCATTCGCCCCGCTCGAACGGCTGGTCCGCCTTAACGGTTTTTTCCATCTCCTTCTCGATGGCGGCGAAATCCTCTTCCGTGAGTGGCGGCTCGGCGTCGATATCGTAATAGAAGCCGTCCTCGATGGGCGGGCCGATAGCAAGTTTCGCATCCGGGCGCACCTTCAAAATGGACGAAGCCATAACGTGCGACGCGCTGTGGCGGAACACGTCCTTGCCGCCTTCAGTGTCGAATGTCAGAATGGCTACCGTATCCCCATCGGCGAGGGGGGTCGTCAAGCTTTTGACCTCACCGTTAATCTCGGCGCCCATGGCGGCCTTGGCGAGGCGCGGACCGATGCGCTTTGCGAGATCTAAAGCATTCTGGCCCTCCTCGAGTTTCTGTTCTGACCCATCCGGCAGTTTTACGCGTATCGCACTCATGACAACTCCTAATTCCTGTGATATAAGCAGCTTGCGGCCTCGGCCTCTTTATGGTAACGCAGGAGCATGCGCACTTGTTCCGCAGGGGAACGCTTCCGGCCGCGCAAAGGTTATCGTCAAATTGTGCCACGAACCGCCGCGCCAATTAAAGCAGACCTTGCAACCCAAATCGCCGGATAACTCGACGGAACATCCCCGATGCCGGTGCCGTTGGAAACGGTACTGCACGGAGGTCTACGGTTGCACGCATCTCTGGAGCGCCAACGGCGCGAAATATACCAGGCTGGGCTGAAGGCCCAGGAAAACGATATCACTACAAGAAAACGGGCTGAAAGCCCGTAACATCCACAGGTC
>JAWODE010000713.1:0-4940 GCA_046483455.1 Candidatus Hydrogenedentota bacterium
AAAAGCGCCAATTCCGGACTCTGGTAGAAACGTTCAACCCGCCGAAACAACGAAGCCCGCAAAAACTTGAACGCGTTGTCGATACTCGTCTTTTCCGGCGTAACCACCAGAATCCCATTCGTTTCTGTCATCAAGAAAAAATCGAGCGTATTGAGATGTGCCCCGGCATCCAGATCCACAATGATCAAATCCGCTTCAAGCGCTTTAAGTTCCCTGATCAGAGCGACTTTTTGCTGGTATTTCGGATTCGCTACGTCCAATAGCCCCGTCGTCCCGGAAATTATCATCAAATTATCATATTGCGTCTCGCAAACAATACGCTTGAGATTCTTACCACCCCGCTGATAAAAGAAATCGTCCAGCTTACGCTCGGAACGCGTCCCGAGAACGGTCTCCACATTCGAGCAGCTCAGGTCCGCATCTACAATGATCACCCGCCACCCGCGCCGAGAAACCTCGACCGCTAGATTCGAGGCAAAACACGTCTTCCCTGCCCCGCCTTTGCCCCCGCCAACGACCAGTACCTCTGGCACTTTTCGTTGGGGTCGCGCAATGCTTTGTTCCTCGATAAGGTGCACCGTATCTCCTAAAGAAAAAGCTCGAATACCTCGATATGAAGAGCATAAAACCTATCATAATTCGTCCTAATGGGTCAATAAATTACCCGCTGTTGCTTTCAAGTCTGCTTTGCTTGGTCCAAACAGGTTGGCATGGTAGAATGCCCACAGTAGCTAATGTGCTTACTGTCTGCGGGAGGAGGAGCGGTTTAGTCTTTCGCCCCCTCCCATCCGCTTTGCATATCGAAGGAAATTAGCATGACTTCCCCCTTTCCTGAGTGGATCAAACGCCACTGGGCGTCCGGTGACAATGCAGAACTCACGAAATCCATCGTGTCGGACCTTGGGCTTCATACCGTATGCCAAAGCGCTCGGTGTCCCAATCAGGGCGAATGCTGGAAACGCCGCATCGCAACGTTCATGATCCTGGGCAATGTGTGCACCCGAAATTGCGCCTTTTGCTCGGTGAAGAGCGGCCGACCGGAGCCGGTCGACCCGACCGAACCCGAACGGCTCGCCGAAGCAATTCGGCGGCTGGGAATCAAACACACGGTCGTCACCTCCGTAACACGCGACGATCTCTCCGACGGCGGAGCGGCCCACTTCGCAGATACGGTCAAAGCCATTCGCGCGCGCAACCCCAAAACCACTATCGAAGTGCTCGTCCCCGACTTTCACGGCGATAAGACCTGCATAACAACCGTTCTCGAATCCGCCCCGGAAGTATTTGCACACAACATCGAAACGGTCGAACGGCTTTACGACACACTGCGGCGCCGCAAGATTACGTATCGCGAAGCGCTCGGTGTCCTGACCACCGCGGCAACTCAAGAGACCGGCAGCATCATCAAATCCGCTCTCATGGTTGGGCATGGTGAGACCTCCGACGAAGTCCGCCGCACCCTTCAGAACCTCCTCAGCGCCGGTTGCGAAGCGGTTGCCATTGGTCAATATCTACGCCCGACCCCCAAACAGCGCCGCGTGGTCGAGTTCGTTCCACCAGAACAATTTGACGAATACGAGGCTATGGCGTATGAACTCGGTTTCAAGTTTGCAGTTGCAGGACCGTTTGTTCGTAGTTCTTATCGTTCGGATGAATTGCTGCAGACTCTCAAAACTGCTGACGCCGAGACGTGAGAATCGGACCGCTTGAAGAAAGGAGAAACGCGACATGGCATACGAAGTAACGCTCCCTCCGTTGGGCGAAGACGCCTCAGATACCGCAACGGTCTCGCAATGGCTGGTGGCCGAAGGCACTGCGGTCCAAAAGGGTGACGACTTGGTCGAAATGACCACCGATAAGGCTGCCTTCAACGTTCCCAGCCCTGCTGCCGGCACGCTAACTGAAATCCGCGCACACGAGAACGACGAGGTCTCCGTGGGCAACGTTTTGTGCGTTATCGAGTAAGAACCTATGCCACCGTGCTTTCCGTACTTTCTTCGCCCAAAAATTGACAGAGTGAAAAAATTTTGGCAACCATTGAGGTGGGTAATTTGGCACACCCCGATGTGCAAAACGCTGGAATCGAGACAGCAAGCGGAATTTTAGAACATGTTTTCCAGGCTTACATATAAAGAAATGCCCGAAGTACTTAACCCGGTCCATTGGCACATGTCTTGCGCATCAAATGGCATAAACCCAAGGTGTAGGGGCGCGAAAAAGACGCGAAATACCTCTCGTTTTTGCGTGTTTATCGCTACTAAGTTAAAGGAGGAAGTCTCATGAGGCAATTCAGACCTAACATGAAAGCCACCTTGCTGTTGTCTTCAATGGTAGTCGTGTTGGTGGTAACCGTGGGATGCCCACCAACGGATAACGGCGAAGCAAAGCTTACGACCGTATTCACTGGAGATGGCACAGCACTGGCAAACAAGATTCTAAATGTCATGAAAGCAGAAGTGCCCGTCGAAGACATCGAGAGTCTTACCGTAACAATTACTCGAATTGTTATGGACAAAGATGACGAAATGGACGATGATAACGGGGAGGTCGAAGAAGAAAGCGAAGAAAAGGTTGCCGAAAAAGAAGACGATAATCCCGCGAAAATTGAAGTCTTCTCCGGCGAAATGCGCGTCAATATTCTCGATTTGACCGGCGTATCCCAGTTGATCTCGTTGGAAGAAGTGCCCGCTGGGCATTACACCAAAATTCGGTTGGAAATCGAGGATCCGGAGTTAGTCCTTAAAGCGGAGCCGGAAACGGTCTATACAAACATCCAATTGACCGCTAACGACCGGCTGTTTATCGATGTGGACTTCGACCTCGAAGACGGGGAAAACCGGATTCTGGTCCTCGATTTCGGCGGCATTCACTTGGTAGAGCTGGGTCCCGGTAACGGGGGCTACGTTCTGACACCTCAACTACGGGCCAGTCTCGAAATTCGTTCGTTCGAGAACACCTTCGTCCAGGGCGTGATCGAGTCCATCGACTACGACACGAACACGCTCGTTTTACTGGTCGAAGGCGGTGAAATCACGGTCACTTATTCCGAAGAAGCCGAAATCTTCTTGGCCTCGGACGATGAGACAACCCCGACGGGAGAGGAAACCGATCTCCTTCCCGAAATGGAGGTCATCTGTTACGGCGACCTTTATTCGGACAACACCATGACCGCGACCCGCATCGAAATCGTCCCCGAGGAAACCGAAGAATAGCAGAAGGAAACTCCTGCTGAAGAAAAAGCGTGCCGGGAAGAGTCAGGGCAGTCGGCTCGTGACTGCAGGATGCTGCAAAAAAAGAGTAAACACGCGGCTCGGAGGTGGGGCAAAGCGCCCGCCTCCGAAGCCGCCTTTTATCACTGGTTAACCCTTGGCATCTGAGGGCCCGGTAGTGTAATGTTGAATGCGGGTAAGTGCAAAGGGGGAAGTACTGAGCTTGAACATGGCACACGAGGGGAGGCCCGCTTGCCAGAGCAACCGGTGAAGAACACGGGGCCCGGCAACTATCGAAAGGCTCGGGGGAGAAACACAAACCATAGGGGCGGCTTTCCCGGCGGAGTGGCGGAATGCCGAAACACATTCTCGTAATTGATGACGAAGAACTGATTCGAGGGTCGCTCTCCGAGCGTCTCGCCAAAGAAGGCTACGCGTGTATCTGCGCGGAAAACGGCGCACAGGCCATGCGGCACCTCAAAGGCCAGTCCATTGACCTCGCCCTCTTGGATTTACGCTTGCCCGACGCAGACGGCACCGACCTCCTCGAAATCATGCACACCACCGCCCCCAATCTTCCCGTAATCGTCATCACGGCTTATTCGGCCGTCGACACGGCCGTCAAAGCCATGAAGCTGGGCGCGTGCGACTATGTAGCCAAACCGTTCGACATGGGCCATCTCATTAGCGCCGTGCACAAGGCGCTCGAATCCCCCAATTCCCCGGAGTCTGCGCAAAAAGTAACCCACAAATTCGGTCTCCAAAACCTTCTTGGAAATAGTCCCGTCATGCGCGAGATCAAAACAATGGCGGGCAAACTGGCCGATACCGACGCCACAACAATATTGCTCCTGGGCGAAACAGGTACGGGAAAAGACATGCTCGCCAGGGCGATTCACTACGACTCCGCGAGAGTCGACAAACCCTTCATGAACATCACGTGCACCGCCCTGCCCGATTCCCTCTTGGACTCCGAGCTGTTCGGGTACGAGGAAGGCGCCTTTACCGATGCGCGGAAACAGAAAAAGGGGCTCTTCGAACTTGCCAATGGCGGCACGGTCCTTCTCGATGAGATCGGCGACATGTCCGCCGAGCTTCAAGGAAAACTGCTTCGCGTCATCGAAGAAAAGGCCTTCAAGCGCATCGGTGGCATTGAGGATGTCAGCGTCAACGTACGTATTGTAGCCGCGACAAACCGCGACCTCGAAAAGGCCATCGCCGAACGCATCTTCCGCGAGGACCTCTATTACAGGCTGAGCATTATCCCCATACTGCTTCCCCCACTCCGTGAACACCGCGAAGATATCCCCCTGCTCGCGAATCACTTCCTCCAAATAGCCTGCGAAGAGCACGGACGCCCCCTCAAATCACTCACACACCAAGCCATACAACGGCTCGCCGAGCAGGAGTGGCCCGGCAACATCCGGCAGCTTCGAAATGTGATCGAGCGGACCGCGCTTCTCTGCAATAAAGAGCAGATTGATGCCGACGACCTTCAGTTAGGGTCTCACCCCGGCGCCGACCGGCCCGCCCGGCCCAAATACAGTGTCCAGCTACCCCAGGAAGGATGCGATATCGAGGATATCGAACGGCAACTCCTTCAGCAGGCCCTCGAACGTACCGCTTGGAACCAAACGCGCGCAGCAGACCTCCTCAACATGACCCGAGACCAAATACGTTATAAAATGACTAAATACGGTCTCAAGAAACCGGGGGTAGTCAAAAAATGAC
>JAWODE010000717.1:0-3988 GCA_046483455.1 Candidatus Hydrogenedentota bacterium
CAACCGCTGCGAGGCATCCGCAAAACGCACGGCCAAACCGGCCGAGGTCGGCCAGACCTAAATAACAGGCAAAACGGGACATGGCGTGGATGGCCCGGCGCACAGAATCCAGTGCCACGTCGTTTTGCGGCTCCGTTTCCAACACGAGAAGATTGCGGTCGGCAACGTCGAGCAGATCGCGCGCTTTATCGCAAAACAGCGTAAGCTCGGTGGCCTGGTCGGCGGGAAAGCGAGTGCGTTGGCGGGGGAAGCCGGTTTCGGTGGCGCGGGCCGTGAAGCGGGGGGCCAGCGAGGCCAATCCGTACCGTACGGCGTCGCGTACTACGCTCTGGCGCCGTAGGGCGGTAACAATGCGTTTTGCCGGCACCCACCCCCCGCGCACCAGCATTTCGCCCAGCCGCCGCCTCACAGGGTGTTTCTGTTTATCGAGAGTTCTGTTCAAACCACTTGTTGAAAGCAGACCCATGCTGAGCAAAACCTGTCCCAAAAGAGGCCGGTCCGGATTTTCCCGTTGAACGGCTATAGCGCGGTCCACTTGCTCGCGGGAGACACGCAAATCCTCGAGCAGGAGTTCGCCGAGGCGTCTGTGGCCGTTATGCCCTTCGTATTCGAAAAGAGCTACCTGTAGATCGCCTTCGGAAATATCGCCGGATGCCATCAGTAACTCGCCCAAACGTTTCCGGGCATGGTCTGGTGAAACGGGAGCGGCCGCATGCGGGGGGGAGACCGGCGATTGAATAGTCCGGCGCAAGGCTGGAAGGGTTTTGGGCAAGGGTAAGGCTTCGCCAGTAGCAACAGCTTCTTCCGTATGCGCGAGGTACTGTTTCAAGACCTCTATCGCATCAAGCGAGGCATCGATAGCAGTCTCTGAAACGAAACAGGCGTCAAGGGCCTCCCGCAACACGCGTTCCTGGTCCGCCACATAGTAATGGAGGTCCCGCAACTTCCGACGACGGGCCGCTTTCCGGAGATTGCAGAATGCGCGTGCCACGGCCCCAAGGGCTTCGCTGTTGCACGGCTCCGTCTCGAGGGTGAGGAGTTGAAGCTCGGCAAATCGTAATTGTTCGAGACCATTGCGTGCCAGCGCCCGAATCCCATTCAGATGGATACGGGCACGGATCGTCGCTGCATGCTCCCTGGACTCCCCGAAAGCGTCTCCGACGCGACCTCGCTCCATTGGCTTTCCTCGGACGCAAAAGCGCGCAAGACTTCAGGCGCTCTTGTCACGGCCATACGCATTGGCGGTGACGGACTGTCGCCTGGGTAATAGGACTGTTCATCCAGCCAAACTCGACCATCAGTATGGAAGCATATATCGCGCCAACTTTCCGATGCCTTGTTTCTTCCGTTTATACCGCATTTCCCGAAGCACAATCCGATAAATCATATGCTTTTAACGAGCGTACACTGAGGGGGAAGAAAAAAGTATTCAGAGATGAACGAAAAATGATGGGGTGCTTGGGCTATTGTGGTCTCTTTTTGCCGGCGTACGTACAAATTGCGTCAAACAACTGTTTCACGGGCTCGACGCCGAAATCCGCAAAGTTTTTTGGATTATTCCAGAACTCATCGAGACGGCCCCGGCCCTCTTTCTGGTACATAACGATTTTGATCATCATCTGAGCCTTATCGAGTCCACGAATCAGGCGTGCCTCGGACGAGGTGGCGTCCAGAAACTCACGATGGTATTGGGCGTAGCGTGGGGGGAACCCGGCGAGCAGGTCGTCAAAGATAGCCTGTTCGGCTTCCTGTTTAGCTTCTTTGAGGTACGTGTCGCCGGCGGGCATGGGAATGTCCATCAAGCGGGCCTCGGCGAGATCGTGCATGATTGCCATGGCGATAACTTTCTCGCGGTCGAACTGACCGGGATACGCGTCGCAGACAAGCAGGGCCAGCAACGCGACAAAATGGCTGTGCGCGGCGACCGATTCGGGCTCGGGCACACCCCGCAGCACATACCCCGCGCGGGGGATGCGATCGAGCGGATGAATCTCTTCGAGAAGGCGAATGACGCGCGATTCAAAACGGTTCATAAGAGGAAGTATGCCAGATTCGCCGGGGGCTGTGCTATGGGGACTACTCGGTAGGGGGTTCAGGCGGCTCCGGTGCCTTGCCCAGATAGCCTTGGTTCTCGAAAATCTCCTTGAGATCGGGCGGCACTTCGCCCAAGGTTTCATTTCGCGTTGCCGTGTATTGTTCGAAGGATATCGGAAAGGTTTCCGACCACTCCATCAACATGCTGTTCAGATTTTCGGTTTCCTTGGGGTGGCTTTCGGCTGCGTCACGCGTCTCGTCGGGGTTTTCGGCGAGGTTATACAGTTTTTTGTGGCCCGTTTCGAGACCGCGTATCAATTTCCAGGGCCAGGCCAGGATCATTTGCAGGGGTTCAGGACGGTAGCGGAAATGATGGGTGCTCTGCGCGAAAATGGGTTGAATCTCTACGTTTCGTCCATCGAGCAAAGGGACCAGGCTGCGCCCGCGCCACTCGGGGCGCGGGGATACCTCGAGTAAGTCTGCAAACGTCGGGATTAAATCGATGCCCGATACAGGCACGTCGACGGTTCTTTTGTTAATGTCCGGCCCCGTCACGATCAGCGGCACGCGGGTTATTTCATCGTACATGCTATAGCCATGACCATAGCGGCCGCGGTCGTACAGTTCTTCCCCGTGATCGGACGAGACACACACGTAAGTGCCGTCATTCAAGCCCTTGCGGCGGACCGCGCGGAGAATCTTGCCCACAGCCCAGTCGATGTAACGGACTTCGCCTTTGTAAAGTTCGCGCGCGATGCGCATTTCCGTTTCCGACATGTTTTCGGCGAATTCGACGTGCGGCTCAACCGGATGAGGCGGAAATTCCTGCCACGCTTCGGGGGCCTCGGGCACATTAGACCGGTACCTCTTGGGCGGATCGAAGGGGGTATGCGGGTCCATAAAATGAATCCAGAGAAAGAAATTTTTGTTGTGGTGGCGCGCGATGTAATCTTTCGCGTATTGCACGAGGGTGTCGGTGCTGTCCATTGTACGGTTGCGTACAAGTGGTGGATGCACTTTTGCCAAGGCGGTCTGTAATACTGGAAGCAACTCGAAGCGGCCCCGCACGGCGTAGCTAAGGGTATCCAGAAACCGTACTTCCTCGAAGCCATTCAGTAGCCAGTGTTGGTAAATGATCGCGAGATTGCCGATGAAGGCTCCGGTCTTGTAGTGCTCCTCGTACTGAAGCCGTTCAACAAATGTTTTTCCATCTTCATCGAGAAAGTAGGGCGCGAGTTTGTGGTAGGAAAGCTCCTCGCGCTGCCGTTGTTCGTCGTCCGCGCCGGGCGTTAGTCCCGGAGGATACTTCGAGGAGAACAGGGCGCATAGCGAGGGGACAGTCCAAGGCGCCGCGGCGTATGCGCGGCGAAAAAGAACTCCGCCTCCGGCCATACGCTCCAGGGCGGGCGTTGGGACCTTTCCTCCATACACCGAACACATATCCGCGCGCAAGGCATCGGCAGTTATGACGATTATGTTGTTGCCGGATGCGGTTTCCTTGCGCGGGACAAAGCTGGGGACCACCTTTAACGTCACAGGCAGCACGAAGGCAATCAGCAGGACGCTTAGAGCACGGCGCCCGGTGGAATCACCGGCGCGGCCCCCTATCCCGGCGATAGCGATCCCGAACAGCATGGCCACCGCCGCCCATGCCCAGGGGATTGCCGCGGAGAGGGCGCCTCGCTGGGGATAGGTTAGCATGAGGTCTGTCACCATGGGGGTCAATACGGTTGCTGCACCGAGAGAGGCGATGCCCGTCGCGCAAAATCTGGCCACGCTTATGACTTTCGTAAAACGTAAAACCACGCAGGCCGCGGCCCCGAGGAGAAGCACTGCGTATACGTCCCATTGCCGGGCGGCCGTGCCGCCTTTCCATAAGAGGCACCACCACAGGAGAAGGGCCACGAGGACGCCGGATACCAACACCACCAGGTCGATGTATTTCGGAGAACGC
>JAWODE010000013.1:0-3751 GCA_046483455.1 Candidatus Hydrogenedentota bacterium
GAAAGAACACCTCGATGAATGGTTAAGGTAAGCGGCGGTCGGGCATCCTAGCCGCCGGGAGGCCCGCGAAAATGGGCGAGAGACGGGACACCTGCAGGAAGCAAGGGGACCAATCCCGTGTCCGCTCGCCTTGGACCCGCCTCCCTTGGCACAGGCTTTACAGCTACCGGAAGGAGTTGGCGCCATGAAAAGGACTTGGGCTCTTGCACTCTCTCTACTCTTTACCCTAGCAGTCTTCGCCGGAGAAGCGCCGGACTACCTCTTGCTGGTCGTGGAAACGCCACCGTCGGACGGGATCATCGCGCGTGACCTCGAATTGGGACAGTTCATCGAAGACCTTTCCTCCCCGGCTGCGCCGAAAGCGTTCCTCGAGCAGGGCGATCAACTCGCGCCGCTTTTGGTCCAATTCAATACGCGGAAAGAGGAGCCGGATCGACTGCTCATTCGCGTGCCTGAGAATATCGCGTCCGGCGCGCGCATCCGACTGTATCCGTCCAATGGCCCCGAAGGTACGCCGCCTTTGCCCAAGGTCACCCTCGCGGCGGAGAGCACGAACGGCGTCATTACGGTCAATAACGGCATTGTGACCGCCGTCCACGACCCGACAACCAACGGCGGGCTCCCTTCGAAAATTACGTTCCTCGATACCGGTAAGGTCTTCGAGGGATATTTCTTTAACGACCGCATCTACAACAAAGAAACTGGGGCTTTCTCGATCCGCCACGATACGCAACCCGAAACGCGGTTGGTCT
Source organism: Candidatus Hydrogenedentota bacterium (assembly GCA_046483455.1). GTDB lineage: Bacteria > Hydrogenedentota > Hydrogenedentia > Hydrogenedentales > SLHB01 > UBA2224. The sequence continues at coordinate 753 of JAWODE010000013.1, forward strand.
CGTCAGGGCCGATCGAAGCGGTAGTCGAGGTCCGAGCGCGGTATATGCAGGGTGACACGCCTGCGCCTACCGGTGCCCGCGCGGTCTATCAGTTTCGGTATCGTGCCGGCTCGCCCGCCATCGAAATCGTTGCAGCGTGCAGACAAGACATCTCGCGGGAATGGCGGGAACTCCATCTTACGGAGTGGCATTTTCCCTCGCGGCCATTGAAACAGTGGGCCACCGGCGCGTCGCTCGAACGGGGAGAATTCACCGAGGATTCGCAATCCTTGCAGGGCTCCGCGTGGGCGTGTTTGAGCGACGGCACACACGTCTTTGGTCTCTTTGGCGGGTCCATCAAGCTTTACTCGGGCACGCCGACGTACGGGAGCTATGTCCACGGCCCCTGGGTACCATGGTCCGGTCTGGAGACAACCCTCCGCACCACGGCATGGCTCGATGCAGGTGAGAACGCGGTTGACGGCTTGGCCGAGGCCGCTACGGCGCCTCCTGCCGAGGGCCGGGCGCGTCTAAGCACACCGCAACTCGAAGACCTGCGGCAGAAAATCGCCGAGCGCCTGGCCGCGACTGATCCGGCTAACCAACGCGCCCAGCACGCGGCGTGGCGCTTTTCGCGGTACACCAGACCCGACTTCTGGGAAGCCTCGCTCGAAGATACGCGTGAGCTGCTCCAAGTCCTTTCCGTTGCGATAGACCGGCCGGTCACGACGTCCCTGAGCAAAGCACTCGAGCACCAGGCACAGCTTGTTCACCTGTTCGATGACACGCTTGGCGTGACCGCGTTCGATCCGGCGAATCAACGTACATTGCTGAGTCTTTTCAGTTTCCCCGGACGGCGCGAGTTTTTGTCCGGCGTCGAAAGCCCATTGTGGACTATGACCGTCGAGGATGCCGAGGGCCGGGAATCCGTATGGAGCAGTCTGGACGCATTCTTCACCTGCGAAGCAACGCAGCCATCGCGTCCTGAGGATGAGCACAAGAAAGCCAGCTTGGTGTGGACCGGCACCGATGCCGCGGAGGAGTTCACGGTTACGGTCGATATGGTTCTCGAAACGCCTGGGCTGGCCATGACGCTCAAGATCGCCAATGAAAGCAAGCATATCGCCGTGAACCGGATCGAGTTCCCGGTTTTGTCCTTGAGACCGATCGGCGATGCACCCGAGGACGACCAGTTTCTCGTGCCGACCGTTTCGGGGGCCGTATGGCCCGCACCGCTTGTCAACGGCATTTCAGTAAACGCCCGCTATCCCAGCGGCTGGGGGAGCATGCAATTCGGAGCCCACTACGACAGCGATGCCGGGCTGTACATGGCCGTTCACGATCCTGTCGCCGCAACGAAGCACTACCGTGTGGTGCGCGACGACAGCGAGGGCGCGCTCGATGTCCGCATCGAATGGCCCGCGCCGGATGCCTCAGTGCCGGGGAACGATTTCGAAACCCCGGGCCCGGCCGTGCTGGCGGTGTTCGAGGGCGACTGGTTTGATGCCGCGCAAATCTACCGGACCTGGGTCGAGCGGGAGGCCCGATGGTGGCCTCACCGCAGGCAATGGGGGCGGCCCGATATCCCGCCGTGGCTCATGGATGTCTGCGTGTGGGGACGGCCCGGAGGCTCGGCCGACAGCGCGGTTCCCCAAACGCTTGCGTTCGCCGAGTATATGGGCGTTCCGACGGCCGTGCACTGGTATTCCTGGCATGAAATTCCCTTTGACAACAATTATCCCCATTATTTCCCCGCAAAAGAGGGGTTTGCCGAAGGGGTTGCCGAACTTCAAAAGGCCGGCGTGCGCGTGATGCCCTATATCAACGGCCGCTTGTGGGATTCCGATACCGAGGATTTCCAGAGCGTTGCCCTGCCCGCCGCGACCAAGAAACGCGACGGCTCGCATTACATCGAGCATTACGGTAGCGACCCCGAGGACTTGGTCCCGATGTGTCCGACCCAAGAGGTGTGGCAGAACAAGGTGCAGGAGGTCGTGCTGCGCCTTATCGGCTCCGAGTTCAATGTTGACGGCGTCTACATCGACCAGGTGGCCGCCGCGGCGCCCGTCGAGTGCTACGACCGCAGCCATGGCCATCCGTTGGGAGGTGGCCATTGGTGGACTACCCAGGGATACTGGCCCATGCTCGAGGAACTCAACGGCGTCATAAATGAACGTTTCCCCGACAAGATGCTCACCACCGAATGCAACGCAGAACCGTACACCCACCTTTTCGACGGCTATTTGACCTGGCATTTCCAATACGACCATGCCGTGCCCGCTTTTGCGGCGGTGTACGGGGGCAAGGTTGTCATGTTCGGCCGTGCCGATCGGGGTAACGACCTGCAGGCGCATCTGGCACGGACCGGGCAGGCGCTGGTATGGGGCGAGCAGCTCGGATGGTACGGCACCGATTACATGGACCGGATGCCCCGCGCCGCGGAGTATCTGCGCCGCTGCGTCCGGGTGCGAAATCATCTATTGACCCAACTAGCGCACGGACGCATGCTTCGACCGCCCGATGTCGAGGGAGAAATCCCTGAAATTACGGCCAACTGGGCGTGGGGAAACGGCGACTGGCCCGTGACCACTCGAGCCCTCCAGACCGGTGCCTGGACCGCGGAAGACGGTTCTGTGGCGATTATCTTCGCCAATACCGTCGAACAACCGCTTACGTTCTCATGGGTGCTGAACGGGAACGATTACCCGTTGAAGGGCGAGACCATCCCCTGCAAGCGTGTGACGGAAGAAGGGAGCGCGGCGGACGATCCCATGGCCGCCGGCTCCAAACAGACGGTGACCCTCGAACCGCTGGACGTTACGGCATACTTATTGACTCCGTCCGCGTGATGCCGTGAATGGGTGAGCGACGGATGGCTCCGACGGGAAAGGATTTCGCGCCATCACCCTTACATCAAAGCAAACAACGCAGAAGGACACCGCAAAGCAAATGTGCGCAATTTGACACACGCTACCGACCAAGGGTGGACACTTTTCTTTGGTTTCTATTACGGTTGCGGC
>JAWODE010000036.1:0-6082 GCA_046483455.1 Candidatus Hydrogenedentota bacterium
GTAACAAAACATAGAAATTGAGTGACTTCGTCGTTGCGGTCGTAGGTCAGGCCTTTGCGCCGATAATCCAGAACGACTCCTTCGAGAATCAGGTCGGCCTTGTCAAGGGGCGTGACTTCAAGCCGTGAGTCGGCCATGAATTTTCGGATGACGGCATTGGTGAGCGGCGCTTGAAAGTCGTACTCCTTGCTCAGATTCTTGAACGCCGGCACGGCGATCGTTTGATAGCGCTGGTCGAGGGTGCTCTGCGTCGAATATCCACAGCCTGTTGCCCACCCCGCCAGAAAGATGCAAGCCAATACTGCCCTCTTGCCATTCATTGCTGCAGTGTCTGCCCACTTTGAACTGATTTATCGAGCCACAGTTTCGCATCGGATGCCGCTACCGTATCGGGAAATTGTTCGACGATAGCTTCGTAGTAAATGCGGGCTGCGTCAAACCGGCGGCGTTTCTCATAGAACCGGGCTGTTTGCAGACGTTGCCAAGCTATCTTGTCACGCATCTCACGGCGTTTTTCTTCCAGCCCTTCGACACGTTCATCTTCCGGAAAGCGCGCTTTGAATTCGTCGATGGCTTCGATTGCCAGACGGCTGCGGGTTTGATCGTAATTGGGAGGCAATGACGCCTCGTAATAACACAAAGCCAAGCCATAGCTGGCGTCATCCACCCAATCCGAACCGGCATAGTCCTCGATCACGCGTTGATATTCATAGGCCGCTTCTACGTATTCTTCACGGGTGAAGTGACACAGGCCCACTTTGTACTGCGCCTCTGCCGCCGCTTCCTGGAAAGGCTGGTTGTCGATCACCATCGAATAGACCTCGATGGCTTTCTTAAAGGGCCGTTCCCGGAAAAGCGCCCATTTCTTTTCCATCCGTTTCTCGCCCAGTTCATAGAACCGGTCGCCAATCTCGTACTGTTTCTCGATAACCGCATCATAGAGATCGGTATCCGGGTAATTGGTGATGACCTGCTGGAATTCGTTGGCGGCATTTAAGTAACGACCTTGCCGGAACCTGATTTCGCCCCTCAAAAACTGGTTTTCATCCGCCCATTCCGAGTCTAGATAATACTTGTCGAACTTATTGGTCTCTCGCAGCGCTTTCTTATACTCCCCCTGTTCCATAAGCGAACGGGCAGCCTCGACTTGGAGTTCCGCGGTAGGCTGCGGCAGATTCTTCTCGTTGATCCACCGTCCTGTTGCCGGATTCCATATCCAGGCATCCGCGCTGGCCGCCACCAAGAGCAATCCGGCGACAACAAGTACCCCGCACTTCCGAACCAAAACCTTGCTCACGCTAAGTCCTCCGCGACCGTTCGAGCAGGTCGAAACGAAAACTGTATTCCCCGCCCTCACACGGCGCATCCGCACAGCCACGCCGTTTCAAAACTATCTTACCAATCACCTGCAGATACTACCAAGCACCGCAACCGAACGCAAGAATTCCTACGCCTCAAGTCCCGGCCGGATAATATAAGTAAATCGAAAACCCTCCTTTTGCAGAACTTCACATATGCAATTTTTTCGCTCTGCACCTGGAAGTGCCGTAGGCACGCCGGAAAGTAGTCCTGTCCGTGAACACCATGAATGGTGTTTGCGGTAGATAGCCAGTCCCGGAGGCACGGCACAACGTGCTGAATATACGGCCAGCGTTTCCCTTGCGACTCTTCTTTTGGAATGCTATAGTTGGTTGAGTTCAAGCACGTGTGGGAAGGGCGTAAACGCACCCCTCTGCGGTCTACGGTGTGGTGCTTCTCACAAGTTCTATTTTTCAAGAATCTGTATGCCGCAGGCGTTCCGCGCTGAATGTAGGTGTATCTCCGTGAGAAAGACCCAATTGACCAGCGGGGTGAAGTCCGCAAACGATCCGCTTCATGTTGCACGGGACAGCCAGGCGCAAGCCGCCCTCGTAGGATTTGACTGGCCGGAAATCAAGCCCGTCTTTGACAAAATCCACGAGGAGATAAGCGAAATTCAGGAAGCTCTTGGCGACGACCGACCCGATCTGGCGCGGGGTGAGTTGGGCGACTTGCTTTTTGCCGTGGTAAATCTCTCGCGGTTTCTGGATGCGGATCCAAGCCACGAACTTGCCGAGGCAACGCAACGCTTTCTCGAACGCTTCGGAAAAGTGAAGGCCGAACTTGAGCGAGCAGGCCGTAAGATCGAGGACTGCTCGCTCGAGGAAATGGACGATGTCTGGAATCGTATTAAGGCCGACGAATAAGGCCTTCATTTCGTGCTTGACATTTGCTCGAATTTGTTGCAAACTCGGAGACTCATTGATCGCATTTCGGCCTTTATTTATAGGCCTGTGGAGCGATTGTGGAAAAGTTGTGGATAACATCGAAATGGGGGAGGCGGCAGCATACAGCGGACCGTCTCGATGGCTTCGCCTAAGTCCGGCTGCGGACTCATCTTCGATGTAGAAGTAAATCCTGTATTCCGATATTGGGGCAAGAACTGAGCGCGCGGGAGGAGCCACGTGGGGAATGCTGATACACGTTGTAACACTGTCTCGTCCGTGGTAAAGCCGTGCACACGCCAGTATCCCGTACGGGATGCACAAGGGGGTAGAGGGAATGGCCGTTTGTAATGCAGGAGGGATAATGGCGCCGCAGGAATCGAATCCGTGGAAATTGGCTCAGGAAGAACTCAAAAAAATCCTCGATGATCACAGTTATAAGAACTGGTTTTCACAGACCCAGTTCGAATCGTGCGAAAATGGCCGCCTCGTCGTCGGCGTTCCGAGTCAGTTTTTTGCCGATTGGCTGAAGGATCATTACATGGATACAATCAGCAATACGCTGCGTTCGCTGATGCCGGATTTTGCGGAAGTGCGGTTCGTTTCCATGTCGGAAGGCGTCCGAGAATCTGCCGAGCAAAAGCCGTCTCCAGAAAAACGCGATACAGTGACGCGGCGCGAGCCACGCCAAGCGCCGTTGCGTCCCACCTCGCGTGTCGGTGCTTTCAATCCGCGTTACACCTTCGAACGTTTCGTTGTAGGTGCGGATAACCGCTTCGCCCATGCGGCGGCCAAAGCCGTCGCGGAGCGTCCCGCCCGCGCATACAATCCTCTTTTTCTGTACGGTGGCACCGGTTTGGGCAAGACGCATTTGATGCAAGCCATCGGCCACGAATTGCTCAAGCGCAATCCTCAAATCCTGGTGACGTTCATTTCTTCGGAAGATTTCACAAACCAGCTCATCGAAAGCATTGCGAAGAAGTCGACGGTTCGCTTCCGCGCAAAGTACCGAAAAGCCGATGTGCTGCTTATCGACGACATTCACTTCATCGCGGGCAAGGAGGCTACGCAGGAAGAGTTCTTCCATACATTCAATGCTCTATTCGACATGCACAAACAGATTGTTATCTCGAGCGACCGGGCTCCCAAGGAAATCCCCGGGCTCGAAGAACGCCTCATCTCGCGCTTTGAATGGGGGCTGGTGACCGATATCCAGCCGCCCGACCTCGAGACCCGCATGGCAATTCTCCAGAATAAAGCCGCCGAAGAAAAGCTCACGGTCGCACCGGATGTGCTTCGCTATATTGCAACCTGTGTTACCTCGAACATACGGGAACTCGAGGGGGCCCTTATTACGGTGTTGGCGTACAGCCGCTTGACCGAACAGCCTATTTCATTGCCCATGGCGGAGGAGGTTTTGCGCGATCTGATTGGACGCGACAAGATTCAGCCGATTACCGTCGAGGCTGTCCAGCGTGCCGTGGCCGAATACTTCGATGTGCGTATCGCCGATTTGCGGGGGCGTAGCAGGCAACGAAAAGTAGCCTACCCCCGGCAGATCGCCATGTACCTGTGCAAGGAACTTATCCCCAGTCTTTCCCTGAACGAAGTGGGCGAAGATTTTGGCGGGAAAGACCACACCACGGTCTTGTATGCGTGTCAAAAGCTAACCGAAGAGAAAAGTGCCAACAAAGAAACACGCGATTTATTGCTTCGCCTCGAAAAACGTGTTCGTTCCATAACGCCCTGATAACTAAGTAACGATGTGTCAGCCTTTAGCGCCTGTTTCCTCCGAGCAGGCGTTGTTTTTTTTATGCTATCCCATCTTCCGCAGAAATCGAGGGTTTTGGCTGGTTTTCAGCCCGATAGTCGATGTAAGTCCTTTATCTGTGTAGCGCGTTTTCTGATTTGGCGTGTAGTGGCGAAAACCCTCTTGTCGTGCGGGGCGGGCCGTGAGATCATGAATGCCAATAGGGAGGCCCGGCATCATGTTTCTCAAGCCGAATCGGAAGACCTGCGATGGCGTAACCTATGAGTATTGGTCGCTGGTGGAGTCGGTGCGCACGGCCGATGGGCCGCGTCAGCGTACAGTCGCCACCCTCGGCAAGCAGCCCGGCTTGGACGAGGAAACGCGGGTGGGCTGGGAACACATCGGTGAGATTCTCGACGGCCGCTTGCATCAGCGGGATTTACTTCACGCGGAGCCGGACCCGCCGGCGTGGGCCACGATAGACACGTCGCGGATGCGCGTGGAGCGGTTGCGTCGTTTTGGCGAGGTCTACCTGGGTTTGGCCTTGTGGCGCCGCCTGAAGTTGGATGCCTTTTTTAACGAGACGATGGCGCCGGGGCGCGAGGAGATCCCGTGGCGTGTTATGGCGTGCATCCTCACGTTGGCGCGATTCTGCGCGCCTTCCTCGGAGTTGCATATCGCGGAGTCATGGTATGGGCAAACGGCCTTGGAGGATATCCTCGGCGTGGCGCCGGACAAGGTGAATGACGACCGTCTGTATCGCGCGCTGGACGCGCTCCTGCCGCATAAAGACGCGCTCTTCCGTCACTTCCAGAAGGTGTACGGCGAACTGTTCGGCACGACGTTCGACATCCTGCTCTACGACATCACCTCGACGTATTTCGAAGGGCAAGCGGCGGGCAATCCCCAAGCGAAACGGGGCTACTCCCGCGACAAGCGGCCCGATTGCGTGCAGGTCTGCATCGCCCTGGTGGTGACGCCGGAGGGGCTGCCTCTGGCCTACGAAGTCTTTGACGGCAACCGGCGGGACGTGACCACCGTAGAGGAGATGGTGGAGACGATGCGCACGAAATACGGCCACGAACGGCGCACGTGGGTCATGGACCGCGGCATGGTGAGCGAGGACAATCTCGACCTGCTGCGCGAGGCCAAAGCGCATTATCTCGTAGGCACGCCCAAGAGCATGCTCAAGCAATTCGAACAAGACCTGCTCGAACAGGACTGGGAGCAGGTGGAACCGGAGGTGGAGGTGAAACTCCGCCCCTCCCCCGAAGGCGAAGACGAAACCTTTGTGCTTTGCCGTTCGCGCGGGCGTATCGAAAAAGAGCGCGCCATACGTGAGAGACAGCACGTGAAACTCGAGGCTGAACTCAACCAACTCAAAGCGCGTATCGACGCCGACACGCGCGCCCTGCGCAATCGCAGCACCGCCGAACGCCGCGTGGGGCGGTACTTCCAGAAGTACTCCCGGGCGGCCCATCTTTTCCACGTGACCATCCGCGAGCAAGACGACCCCAAGCACAAGAGCGGCAAGCGTCTCGCCATGACCATCACCCCAAACCCCGTCCATCGCGACTGGGCTGAACTCTGCGATGGATGCTACCTGCTGCGCACCAACCTGAAGAGCGGTGACCCCAAGCAACTCTGGAAGGCCTACATCGGCCTCACACAAATCGAAGACAGCTTCCGCATCAGCAAACACGATTTGGGCCTCCGGCCCATCTTCCACCAGAAAGAGGACCGGACCCAAGCCCACATCCTCGTGTGTTTTCTGGCGCTCGTGCTGTGGCGCACCCTCCAGCAGTGGATGGACGGCGCCGGTCTCGGAACCGCGCCCCGCAAGCTTCTCGAAGACATGGCCGAAGTCCGTTCCTTGGACGTGGTCTTGCCTACCCGCCAAGGCACGGAATTGCGCCTGCGCACCGTCAGCAAACCCGAGCAGCGTCTCGCGATCCTCCTCCAGAAACTCGACTTGCCCCTGCCCAACAAACCAAAGTCGATCGCAAATGTAGTGGCGAAAATCAGCCAAAATGCCCGACTTTCCTAAGAAATACCAACATCCTTTGCCGTAACTGCGGAAGATGGGCTA
>JAWODE010000061.1:0-3211 GCA_046483455.1 Candidatus Hydrogenedentota bacterium
CTCCAAAGGACGCAAGATTATTAAAAAAATTAGTAAAAAGCTCAATTGAGACTGGTAGACCATATAATTTAGATTTAAAAGTAAAATTACCATCAAATAAAACATCTTATTTTCATATAATGGGAAAACCAATCAAACCTTTCGACATCTGCGCCCATCTGCGTTCATCTGCGGATAAACTTTTCCCTCCATCTCCTGTGACCGCGACCTCCGCGTCTCTGCGTTCAAATCCCCTCCAGATTGAACCACCAAGCCACCAAGCCACCAAGCCGGAAAGAATGCCCCGCTCCGGGTGTAGCGTCCGCCCTTGTGGCGGACGTCCGGCATTCCAGACACCAGGCATCCCGCGCCGCGCGGGACCACACGCTACAGCCCGGTGATCCAAACGGCCCCATCTTGTTAATCCTGTAAATCCTGTCAAAAAACCTTCTTCCCCCGCTCGAACAATACGTGACCCCACCCTCACCCGCCACCACCTCCCGTGTCGGACCAGCGCCCCCGCCGGTCGACCCTATTTTCATCGTCTACGGGTGAGCCGAATGGTTCATGGTTCGCTGACCCTGAATTTTTCAGAACATTTCCCATAAGTGCGAATACTGCTATCCGCCTCGATCGTTGCCTGAATCCATAAAAACGTACTAAACCTGCAAAATAAAGAGTTTTCTCCGAAATCCCCGCCTGTTGTCCGCTAAATTACCCTCGTTTCCCGGGAAGGTGTGCCCGAAAGCCGCCGAATCGCGCTCGGATTGTCAACAGAATCACCCTCGTTTCCCGGACGTTACCGGCTTTTTTACCTGGCGGTTTTGGGGTCCTGTTGCGGTCCGAGCCGGCATTTTCACCTACCGGCTCAGTGCGCAATTGCGGCTATCCAAGGGGGGAATAAGGCGGTGTGCTACATCCGTTCGGGAGCGGTGATGCCGAGGAGGCTGAGGGCGTTTTTCAGGGTCTGCCGCGTGGCCCTGCACAGTTGGGCGCGTGCGAGCTGCTGCTCACGCGTGGGCGCGCCGATGACCGGGCATTCGTGATAAAACGTGGTGAAGGTCCGCGCCGTATCCAGCGCGTATTGGGCGACGGGCGCGCAATTCCGCTGCGCCACGGCGTTGGCCACAACGCCCGTGAACGAGGCCAGCCGCATCAGCAAATCCCATTCGGCCGAAGTCTCGACCGGGAAGGTTTCGCCCACGGTTTCAGGCGCCTCGCCGAACTTCCGCAGGATCGACGCGATGCGGGCGCACGAGTATTGCACGTACGGTCCGGTATCGCCCGTGAACGACAAGGCCGATTCCCATTCGAACACCACGTTCTTGTTGGGATTCACCCGCAGGATGGCGAAGCGCACCGCGGCGATCGCGACTTGTTTTACGATCTCGCGGCGCTCGTCGGGCGTTAGGTCCTGGCATTGTTCCTCGACCTTTTCGGCCGCGCGCGATTCCGCTTCGTCGAGGAAATCCGACAATAGCACGACGGCGCCTTTGCGCGTCGACATCTTGCCTTCCTTGAGGGTGATGTAGGCGTAGTAGATGGGTTCGGGCGCCTCGAAGCCCGCTGCGCCAAGGATCAACGCCACTTGTTCCGCATAGAGCTTGTGGTCTTCGCCGAGCACAATCAAATCGAGGTCTGCGTTCTGGCTCATTTTGTGGATGGTGTACGACAGGTCGCGGCACCCGTACATCGAGCTGCCGTTGGCGCGCATGAGGACAAAATAGCGCCCTTCGTCGCGTTGGTGGCCCAGTTTTGCCAGGTCGACGACGAGACGGTCGTCTTCATCAGTGAACACGGCATCTTTTTGGCGCAGGGCGTCCAACACCTGGTCGAAGCGCGTGTCGCGGATGTAATCGGACTCGCGATCGAAGACGTCATACGTCGCGCCGATGCGTTCGAGGACAGCCAGTTGGCCTTTCAGGCATAAATCGGTGACTTTGTGGAACTTTTCGACGATTTCGGGGTCTTTTTCCTCCATTTTCACGAGGAGTTCATAGCCCTTTTCCGCGAAGGCCGGCTCATCCTCGGCCCGCGCGTTAGCCTTGACGTAGATATCGAGAATCTGGTCGAAGGAAAGCTGTTCGGGGTCGGGGCATTCGAGCACCAGCAGCCCGATTTGGCGGCCCATGTCGTTCACGTAATAATGGGCCTCGACATCGTAGCCTTCGAAGCGCAGCAGACGGACGATGCTATCGCCGATCATGGCGTTGCGTGCCCGGCCGACGTGAGGGCTGGCGTTGGGATTGATGCTGGTGTGTTCGATGAGCACCCGTTTGCCCGTGCCGGAGGCGTTGGAACCAAATACGTCGCCGTCCTCGAGAATCGAGGTGACGATACGCTGGGCGAACACCTCGCGGTTCAGCTTGAAATTGACATACGGCCCGGCGACCGTGGCTTCGAGGACCTCGGGCCCGAAGGGCACTTCGCTTACAATCCGCGCGGCCAGTTGCGGCGGCGGACAACCCAGCTTACGCGCGGCGTCGAACGTCCGCAGCGCCAAGTCACCCATCTCGGGCTTCGGGGGAGACGCAAACGTCAGGTCCTCCGGTGCGATATCCGGAATGGTGTGTGTAATAGCCAGGGCAACAGAGTTAAAGAGGTCCACGGTATTCTCGCCTTCTATCTTGGGTTGTGAATATTGATTCTATGCATATGGAAACGCGATTTCTAGCACAGGCGCGGGGAGCAAGTAAAGAAACACTCCAATTGTCGGTATTTAAGATATAGAAGGTATCGATGCTACCGCGCGGTGACCGGCCTTCAACAGGCAAAAAGAGCATTCAGCTATGTCTTGGTCTCTATCATTGTTTCCGCTTCCTGAATTTTGCCTTGGTACAGTTCGAGGGTGCGCGTGCCGAGTTCGATGAGGCGTTCTTCGTGCGTTGCGAGGACGATGGTTCGGCCGCGCTCGTGCTCTTCGGCGAGGCATGCGGCGATAATGTCTCGGTTGGCCGCGTCAAGGTTTCCGGTGGACTCATCGGCCAGGATAATGCCGGGTTCGCAGACCAGCGTGCGCGCCATGGCGACGCGCTGTTGTTCCCCGACACTGAGCTCGGCGGGGCGGTGTGCGAGGCGGTCTGCTATGCCGAGGCGTTGGGCTATTTCCCCGATTTTTCCGTCGTTAGAGACGCCGCGCAAGGCAAGTGCCGTACGGATGTTGTCATAGGCGCTTAAGTAGGGCATGAGGTAAAACTGCTGGAAAATAAACCCTACCGCCGATCGCCGGAAC
>JAWODE010000071.1:0-3349 GCA_046483455.1 Candidatus Hydrogenedentota bacterium
CTCACCCGACGACTATCAGGTGCTCATGTCCTGGCAAGAACGGGCCCGATATCCGGGGAAGGGATTCATTACGGGCTATCGCGTCGCTCCTCGCGACGGCGGTTCGCCTTTCGACCTGTACAGCGACCAAACAGGTAGACTTCTCTCCGAAGGCAAGCTCAAAAAGGCAGGCATCAAACCCAAGCGATGGAACCTGCCACCGGTTGAACAACTGCCTGAAATACCTCCGCCGGTTGCGAAATTCGCGGAACCACGTCCGGCAGCGATCGGCCCCCAAAAAAATATACGTCCCGGAGCATGGGTGTTACTCGATCCTATCGACATGGGCAAGGTATTGGATGATGACCTCGAGCGTCAAGAGCTGAGGAAAGGTCCGAAACGCATCGGAGTGTTCCAGGAACTGCCCCAGGGCATCGAGGTAAAGGGAGCAATGACCAGCCGGGGCGAATGGCAGACGCTTTCCGATGGCAGCCGCCTCTGGAGTATCCGGATTTACTCACCGGAAGCCGTTGCACAGCGCGTACATTTCACCCAGCTCGATCTGCCCCAAGGGGCCCAAGTTATCGTGTACAATGCCGATTACCCCGAAGAAGCGTACGGCCCCTACACAGGCCCCTGCCCGGGGGTGACGGACCTCTGGACAGCTTCGTGTTTCTCGGAAACCGTGACCGTCGAATGTTTCGTTCCCGCAACGACGTCGATCGAGCCGGTACGGGTCGCCATCGACAAAACCGTCCACATTTACGCGGACTTCGCCAAGCTCGAGTGGACCAAAGGCATCGCGGGAGACTGTAACTTGGATGTCGCATGTTACGACAGGTGGCTCGGGACATCCTGGGGCGTGGGCGGAATCGGGTCAATCGGGCAAAGCGGCTCTCTCTGGTGCACGGGGTCGCTAATCGCGGATTCTAACCCCGAAACCCAAATCCCATACTTCTTAACAGCGGAACACTGCGTACCCGGACAGCAGTCGGCATCGAGTGTTGAAATCTATTGGTTATATCAACGCGATAGCTGCGAGGGCACCGTCCCCTCCGTTTACGACGTGCCCCGCACAACAGGCGGCGCCGACTTGCTTGCCACGAGCGCCGCGCCGAATACAAATCCAAACGGGACCGACTTTTCGTTGTTGCGGCTGCGCAACCAGCCACCGGCAGGAGTCACGTACCTGGGATGGTCTACCTCGGCGCAACCCATCAACAGAAGCGTTACGTGTATTCACCATCCCAGCGGCGACTACAAGCGCATCAGCTTTGGAGACACCATTTACGGACCGGAGTACGCCTCTGTGCATCGGGTGGGATGGAATGACGGCACCACCGAGCCGGGTTCGTCGGGTAGTCCACTCATGCTGACCGGTACCCAGCAAATTATCGGGCAGTTGTGGCGCGGCACGGCATCCTGCTCTATGCCACGCGAGTTGGGCGGATGGGATGAATTCGGCCGGTTCGACCTCACATATCCCCTGGTCGAACGTTGGCTGGGAGTCGTCGAACCCATCGGCCCCGAAGATATCGACAAGAACGGTTTTGTCGATGCTGTCGACGTGCAGCTCGTGGTTAACGCCGCTTTAGGGCTCCCCATTACCGGCGACGCAAATGTTGATAACGACCCGGAGGGACTAGTAACGGCGGTAGACGTGCAACTTGTCGTCAACGCAGTTTTGAAAGAACAGAGTGCAAAATAACTTGCTCTCCTAAGATATAGCCCGGTTCGTTTTCTCTGATGGAATTCGCTTTCTCACCCCATTATGACATCATCCGTCGGAGCAGCCACGCATACAGCACCAGCAGCACGCCACACACTATCGCCAGAACAATACGCCGCATTCTTCGGGAACGGTTTCCGCTTACCGGGGAAAAAGTTCGCGGCGCACGAAATGACATTGCGTAGACGAACACAATAACACCCGCCGAAACGCCAAGAATTATCCAATAGACCACATTCATGCGTATAAATGCTTTACCATCCCTTGCAGTCAAGCTATCGCGACGTGCATCGTATTGTTATCGACGCAACCGGTCACTGTCCATGACCCTCATTCAGCTCTGGGCCAGTACCCAAAACGGCTAACCTGTATGATACGATATCCGAATACATTTCAGAAGGAGAGGAAATGTACCTGGCACAGCTCGGATTAGGCCTCTTGTTCCTGGTGGGTGGTGCGGAATTGCTGGTCCGCGGGGCGTCGCGACTCGCTGCCATGGCGCGCATCAGCGCTCTCGTCATTGGCCTCACGATTGTGGCTTATGGCACAAGCGCCCCTGAACTGGCGGTTAGTGTACGCGCCAGCCTCGCGGGAGACGCGGGGTTGGCGGTTGGAAACGTTGTCGGAAGCAATATCTTCAATGTGCTGGTGATTCTTGGAATTACTGCGCTTGTTCACCCCTTTCGTATATCGTCACAGCTCGTACGCTTCGATGTACCCATCCTGATTGGCGTATCGTTACTGGTCTGGGGACTCAGCATCGGGGGCGCCATAGGGCGGGTAGAAGGTGCGTTGCTTGTCGTTTTCTTGGCAGTTTACACGGCCATGCTGGGAGTACTCTCGAAGCGCAGCACAAATCAACAACAGGAACAGGCCGCCATCAAGAAGCAGGGGCAACAAGTCTTCAGCGGGAAATCGTTTTTCGCAAATGCGACGCTCGTACTGGCCGGCCTCGCCACTCTGGGAGTCGGCGCCCAATGGTTCGTTACAGGCGCAACCACTGTGGCGGAAATGCTCGGGGTCACCCACCTTATCATCGGCCTGACCATTGTGGCGGCAGGCACCTCTCTGCCGGAACTGGCCACCTCGATCTGGGCAAGCCTCCGAGGCGAGCGCGACATCGCCGTGGGGAACATCATCGGCAGCAACATCTTCAACCTCCTCGGTGTTTTAGGCTTCTCGGCGCTCTTAGGACACGAGGGTGTCGAAGTATCCCGCAATGTCCTGCGCTATGACATGCTGGTCATGGTAGCCGTCGCCCTGGCCTGCCTGCCCATTTTCATCACTGGGGCAACCGTTTCCCGGCTCGAAGGCTTCTTTCTCGTTTTCTACTACGGTTTGTACATCACAATCTTGGTTCTGGACGCCATCAACAGCCCACTTGAACGCCCCGTGAGCCAAGCCCTCGCTTTCCTCTTTATTCCCATGACTGTGTTCATTCTAATCATGTCGATTTTCATCTCCGAGAAACACCTCGAACGTATGCTCGGACCCCTGGCTACCGATGTCGAAATAACGGCCAAACGAACACTGCGCCAAATCAAGCGCCTGCTCGTGCTCGTTATCGGCGGCACGCTGGTCATCCTGGGCCTCGCAATGATCTTTCTGCCAGGACCCGCCACTGTTGTCATTCCCCTCGGC
>JAWODE010000234.1:0-3706 GCA_046483455.1 Candidatus Hydrogenedentota bacterium
CGTCCAGGAACCAGTGGATGGCTCCTGTGACCAGCACGATGGCGCCGATGGATTCCAGCAAAGCAATGCCAAAGATGCGCCGTAACGCATTATGGATACGCCGGTAAGAAAGGTGTCCGCCTACGGATGCGGCGATGAGCGCCATGGCGAAATTCGACAGAGCCTGGAGTTCCTTAGCTGCATCGACGGACTCGAGAATGGTATATCCGAGGATGACTCCCGCGAGAATGTTTCCCGTGATGCTGGGCATGTGCAGCCGTTTTGCTATCCAGCCTCCGGCGCTTCCCCCTAAAATGATGAACGACAAGATCAGCAAGGGGCCCATCTCGGCGGGCAGCGAAATCATGAAGATATCCGAAATGACCATGTCCTCCCTGTTGTGGCAACGCCTGAAAACCTTCGTGACCCACGGAGCCCGAATTTTTCTCTCCGCGGGGCAATTATGGCATGTTTCGGCTTGCACGAACACCCCTCGGTACATGCCACCGGCGCGGGAAGTGATAAAATGAATTTGACCGCACAGATGCAGAAAGCACAGCGCGGAACAACCATTATTCTGACGGGTAGTAATACAAAGGGGCGGGTTGCTTTTCTTTCCGGATGGATTGAGCGTTTGGACCCCGCCCGCGGCAATCGATATACTCGTTTCTAAGCGTTTCGTAAGTAGTTATTTGGAATCAAGGATATTAACACGATGCTTATCGGGGTACCAAAAGAAATCAAGGCGGATGAGCGCCGCGTTGCCCTTGTCCCATCGGGCATTGCCGCGTTTCGCGCGCACAATCACCGGGTGGTAGTCGAAAAAGGCGCGGGACTCGGCAGCGGCATTTCCGACGACGCCTACCTCGCGGCCGGCGCGGAATTGGTCGATGACCCGCGGACGGTCTGGGAACGCGCCGAGATGGTGGTCAAGGTCAAAGAGCCTATCGATTCCGAACGCGAATGGATGTGGCCCGGCCAGATTATCTACACCTATCTTCATCTGGCGTCTGACGAAGCTCTGACTCGCACGATGCTTGAGAAGCAGGTCATCGGCGTAGCCTACGAGACGATCCAACTGCACGATCGCTCCCTTCCATTGCTCGCCCCGATGAGCGAGGTGGCCGGACGCCTCGCCGCCCAAACCGGCGCGCATTGTCTTGAAACAAGCTCGCAGGGGCGTGGCATCCTGCTTGGCGGTGTTTCGGGCGTAAAACCCGCCAACGTGACCATTGTAGGGGCAGGGGTATCGGGCGCCAATGCATGTTTTATCTGTATGGGCATGGGGGCGCATGTAACCGTGCTCGATATCAACTATGCGCGCTTGCGCTACCTGGACGATATTATGGCCTCGCGTGTGACCACGGTCGTAGCCAATACCGCCAACCTCGCTGAAGAAGTGGCTAATGCCGATCTTCTTATCGGGGCGGTGTTGATTCCAGGCGCCCGTGCTCCCAAAGTGATCAAAGAAGATTTCATCCGCCAGATGCGTCCGGGGTCGGCTTTCGTGGATATTGCTATCGACCAAGGCGGGTGTAGCGAGACTTCGCGACCCACCACCCACCATGATCCGACGTATCTCAAGCACGGCGTCGTTCATTATTGCGTAACCAACATGCCAGGGGCTGTGCCGCGGACGTCCACCTACGCGTTGACCAACGTGACTCTCGGCTATGGGCTCGCGATCGCCGACCAGGGAGTGGACGCAGCCATCGAGGCGGATTCCGCCATGAGAAAAGGCATCAATACCTACAAAGGTAAACTAACGTGCAAGGCCGTCGCCGAAACGTTTGGTATGGAATACAGCGAGATCTGACGTGAGCGTTCCCCAACTGCGGCGCGATTTGGAGTACTTGGCCGGGGTATTGCCCCACCGCGGCTCGAACACCAGGAGTGAACGTTCCGCGGCCGAATACCTCGTTGACCGTTTCAAGCAATTTACCCTCGATGTGGAAATGGACAATTTCCACAGCATCGACGGCGAATATCTGCTCTTTGCTTCGTACTACGCGGAATTTACCGTGGTTTCGATTGTGGCCATTTGGTGGCCCTTCGTGGCCTTCGGCTACGGGTTGATGGTGTTCCTCCTATACCTCGCCGAATTCACGGGATACCGTCTTTTAGGACGCCTGTTGCCGCAGTACGAATCCCAGAACGTGGTCTGCCGTTTCATCGCCCCTAAGCCCCGTCGCCTCTTTATCGTAACCGCCCACTACGATTCTCCCAAGGACAGCCCCCTCCAGGATGCTCGTATACGGCCGTGGTTGCGCCCTGTGCACCTCTTCCTGGTGCTGTGCATGGTCCTTGTAGTTGTCTCGTGCGCGGCCGAGGGATTCGGTATCCTCGCGTCTCTCAATTTTCCCTACGAAGTGGCCGTCCGTTGGACTGCCGTGGGTTGTCTGCTTGGTGTAGCCGCCTTTCTTGTGTTCTCCGAGCTCACCTCCGACTACGGTTCCGGCGCATGGAATAATGCGTCCGGGACCTGTGTCCTCCTCGAGTTGGCCCGGCGGTTTCATCAAAGCGGGCTGGACGAAGCGGACCTCTGGCTGGTGGCTACCGGCAGCAAAGAAGCGGGGCTCAACGGCATCCGCCATTTCATGGGTGCGCATAAACTGGACCGGACGAGTACCTTCCTTCTTAACCTCGATGCCGTCGGTGCGCTCAATTTGCACTACGTGACGGGGGAAGGGTTGCTGTCGACGTTTCGCAGTTCCAAAACAATGCTTCGAGCGGCGGAACCCGCCGTGAAACGCTTGGACCTTACGCCAGTGCGTCACCGCGGCCTTCCGTCCGATGCGCTTATCCCTCTGGCACGGGGGTTTCACGCGCTTACCCTCATGTCATCCTATGAACAACTTCCCGAGGACCGTTTACTATCCGATGATATGCCCGTCGACGTTCGCGACGAAGCTCTAATCAGAGCTTCCGATGTGGCTGAAGATATCCTCCGTCATCTCGATCGCGATCTTGGCAAAGGGCGGAATGGTGGTTCAACGAAGCCCCGGGTTGGTTGAACCCCGCTTATAACAACTTATCTGCCTCGAAAATTCAAAAACCGGGACTGTACCAAGTGAGCGACGAAGGAGCGAGACGGGACTGTACCAAGGTTTTTGAACAAGTCGCCCCCTCATTTTCATCGTCTATGGGTGAGCCGAAGGGCTCATGGTTCGCTGCCTCGAAAATTCTTCATTTGGGTGTGGGACCGGCGCCCTCGCCGGTCACTATTACAAGGAGCGCGGACGTATCCGTCCGCGGTGGTCTTATCGACGGGCAGGAATGCCCGTCCTCCGTTGCCGGAGTGGAGACCACGCGCAAGGCCGCGTGGTCGGAAGAGTGTTGCGGTCGGAAACCGCGACACAGCGAGGGAGCCCAAGGGCTCATGGTTCGCTGTCTCAAGGATCCTCGAGCGTATCGAGCAGGTGCCCAATCGCCGCATAAAACACGCCAAATGGGAACTGCGCGAATCACGCGGACTGCCATAATCCCTCAGTACTACAAGAGAACCCTTCTGCGTTTTCCTGATGGAAAGAGGAGATAATAAAGGGGTTTAAATCAGCGAAATCCAGCAGAAAGGGCTCCGGGAAGAAGAAGATCAAAGAGCTTGAGAAAGAGCTGAGGCGCAAGGACAAGGCACTGGCCGAGGCAGCTGCATTATTGGTGCTTAAAAAAAAAAGCAAACGATATCTGGGGGGACCCAGAGGAAGGAAAATAAGCATTGAAGACCGAA
>JAWODE010000264.1:0-7486 GCA_046483455.1 Candidatus Hydrogenedentota bacterium
CTGGATGGAGCGCTGATGGCCGGCGCCGATCTCCGTTATGCCGATCTCCGGCGATCGCAGTTGGCGGGCGCCGCCAGTTCGATCACCGAGATCCACCCGTCGCTCCACCCGCCCTCGACGCCGCGGTACTCGCGGCGGACCTCGGCGTCGACCTCGCCGTGAATGAACTCGTCTTCCAGCCGGACCGCCGCCTTCGGCTCTCTTATACACCATGAAAATCCCGCCAACCACGCTCCGGCAAGGGAGGACGGGTTGTCCAACCCGTCCTTAAGATCACCGCGGACGGGTACGTCCGCGCTCCTTGTAATAGTGACCGGCGAGGGCGCCGGTCCCACACCCGGAGAAAGAAGGATTTTTCGAGGCAGACCTCGGTTTGCTGCGTTACGTGGGTGGGTGTGATGGGATCACTCCCTGTTTTTTTGCTCAATTCGAAGGTTCAGGGAGTTTATAAATGGCTTCGCTGTTATGGCCAGGTGGTATTGCTGCCCGGGCCGTCGAAGAGGTGGTTGTAGGTGCCCGATGAAACGCAGTGAGCGGCCGTGGCCGGGAATTGGGTGCCATGGACACCAAGGTAGCGCAGGAACTCGACGTGGCCGTCGAGGTACAGGACGTTGATGCCGCTGCCGCCATGGGCCGCATAGCCGCGTTTTGCGGTCAAATGGTCCCACATTACAGGGATTTCCGACGCGGCCCGGTTGCCGGCGGCGGGGTTGTTGATATCGGTGATGAGGAACCGCTCGATGCCTTCCCGAAGGCGGTAGAGGATGTCGCCACCGCCGGCTTGGGTGCCCGGGAAGGTATCCGAGAAATCGTAATCCTCATCGCTCACGGCTCCGCGGGAATTGTAGCTGGCCATGCCGAGTTCCCCAAAGGGCCCGAGGGCCATTACATCCTCGATGAAGCGGCCGTAGGGGTCCGTAGAGCCGGTGACGTAGCCGGTATCGGGGTCAACGAGCGAAAGGAGCGCCTCGCCCAGCACATTGACGTCGTCCACAATCAGCCATCCGCAGTAGTCGTACGGCTCTTTGGTGATTTCCCCGAGGTCCACCACGCCATTGCCGTTGCTGCCGCGGTCGGTTTTGCCGTCGTAGCGTTCGACGGGGTCGGTTTGGGCTTTCCAGGACGGGCACCACGCCACATTCCAGTCAGTAAGATATTCGGGATACAGCGCCCAGTCGTTGAAGATGAACTCGCGGCTGGGTCGGCCGTCATTTCGAACAATCTGCCGGCAGGGGAGCTTTCTGCCGCGGTCTTCGCTGGAGTACATAGCGAATATGAGGCCAAACTGTTTGAGGTTGTTCGCGCAGGCAGCTCGACGCGCGGCTTCACGGGCCCGGGCAAGCGCGGGAAGTAGAATCGCCGCAAGAATACCGATAATTGCAATAACCACCAGGAGTTCGATGAGTGTGAAGCCCCTTTTCGGTGTTCCTGGAGTGATAATCATGTCGGCTCCCTTTGTGAAGTAGAGTTTCCCCCCGGTTGACCCCTCTTGCGGTTCTTGTAACATGAACTGTCGGTAAGATCAATTTAGTGGGTTAGACAGTTTATCCATTGTATGTCGTTTCGGCGGGATTCTGATCAAGGATGGCTTGCGGTACGTCAACGCAAGACCATTTCCATGCCGTCGTGGGCGATTTGCGCGTCGACTCCTCGCTCGCGACCCCATTCGCGAAGCTGTGCTTTGATGCGGCGTTCGTCGCCGGTGACGATCTGGCTGCCGCAGTGGGTGAATACGGCGCGTCCAATTCCGTTTTTCTCGCACCACGTCAGTTGGGTGCGGACCGGGGTGTGACCAATTAAATGATCGCCCCGTTTGCGCACCAAGGAGCGGTCGAGGGTGGTGCCATCTCCGATGTATAGCGTGACGCCTGCCAGCGCTTTGTCGCGCTCGTGCAGATACACGACATCGGGTACGTAAAAAATGCCTTTCCGGCCCGCCGTAATGCGTAACCCCACGGCGGGACAACGCGTCGAGTGTTCCACGGTGTAGGGGATGAACGCAATGCCTTCGATGGCCCGGGTTTTCCCCGGCGCCAAAATGTTGCGTTGCTGAGAAGGGATAGGGTACCCCTCGAGACTCTCCCACGCTTCGGCGGTCGCGTAGACCGGGCAGGGAGCGCCGTCCTGGAGACCGAAGGCATGATCGGGGTGGGCATGTGTGAGGACAATGGCATGCGGGCGGGGTTTGGGGATGTGTCCGAGCCAGTCCTCGCCGCAATCAATCATCACGCGGCGGCGACGGTACGAGACAAGGAGGGCGCTATGCCGGTAATGACGCCTGTTCCTCGCCTCGATATAGCCCCGCGTGCCGAGAAAGCGAAGCTTCATGGCGTGCCGTCTTGCATCGGGGGAGGCGGCCTACGGCTCCAGGCTTTTTGGAGCAGGGCTTTCACTTCTTCGTCGCTTGTCTGGCCGAATTCCTCGAACCAGGCCCCGACGGACCCGAAAGGCTCCGGCGTGAGAACGCTGACCACCTTGTCGGCGTCTTTTGCTAACGAGGCACAGGCTTCGGGAGGCGCCGCTCCAACCGCGACAACCACTTCCGCCGGCTGGGCCTCGCGCACGGCCAGTACGGCCGCCCGCATACTCGCGCCCGTAGCAAGGCCGTCGTCAACCAGAATGACCGCACGGTTCGCGAGATTGGGGGCGGGACGGTCACCGCGGTAAAGCCCCTGGCGCCGTTCCAATTCGGCGCGCTCTTTTTCGGCTTCTTGATCAAACTGGGCATTCGACAGTCCAACGGCGTTGATAATACGCGCATTCCGTACGCGTACGCCGCCCGAAGCGATGGCGCCCATGGCCAATTCCGGTTGAGAGGGCACGCCCACCTTGCGGACGATGAACACGTCGAGCGGTGCGGCAATGTCTTCGGCGACCACGTAAGCGACGGGCACGCCGCCGCGGGGCAGGGCGAGGACAATCACGTCCGCCCGGTTGGCGTAACCGCTGAGTTCTTTTGCGAGGCGATGACCGGCCTCTTCACGGTTTTTGAATGTATGCATGGCTGTTGCCCTTTTCGGTAATGTTTCTACGCTTCTTGGGACGGCTGCTTAAGGGACTTAATTAAATCCTGCTTCACTGTCCAGACTCGTTCCGAGAGCGAGACGTGATAGATGTGGGGATTCATCATGCGGCAGACGCCGGCGTTGAGCCGTTCTACATCGGCTTTTCGGTGGCTTCGCAGTTCCTCGATAGGGGGACAATCGTATACCTGTTTCCCGTCCTTGAGTATATCGACATGCAAGGGCTCGATAGCCGAGATATCCGCCGCGCGAAGCGTGCGGTGGATGCCGGTCTCCGTGGGATGGTGGAGATGGAATTCTTCCATTTCCGTTGGTTCTTCTTCATCCAGAGCGATAAGATCAACCGTGGCGTTGCCATCCGCGCCGTAAAGCCGCCATACGCGCTTGTTACCGGGATTCAGAGTTTTGGCGGGACTCTCGGACACCTTCAAGGCGGGGGTCCATTCGTTGCCGTTTCGCAGCGCCGCGAGTTTGTAAACGCCGTTCAGAGCGGGGTGCCCTCTCGAAGTAATCATGCGGGTGCCGACACCGAATGCCAGGCGATTGGCCACGCTGTCCGGGTCCATGCCGTAGCGGACGGCCGA
Source organism: Candidatus Hydrogenedentota bacterium (assembly GCA_046483455.1). Classification (GTDB taxonomy): domain Bacteria; phylum Hydrogenedentota; class Hydrogenedentia; order Hydrogenedentales; family SLHB01; genus UBA2224. Next base: position 3,608 of record JAWODE010000264.1, read on the forward strand.
GGCCTGTATCTGGCTGAGAACCTGCCAGATCACCATTTCGTCGAGTTCATTCGAGAGAAATATCGTGACATCGGGGAACCCGGCGGCATCGAGCATCTTTGCCGCCTGAATGCTCAAATAGGCAAGGTCGCCCGAATCGAGCCGAATGCCCAAGGGTTGATGCCCTTTCTTCTTGAGTTCCTCGAACACCTTAATGGCGTTGGGAATGCCGCTTTCCAGGGTATCAATGGTGTCAACGAGAAGAAGGCAATCATCGGGATAAACGTCGGCATAGGCGCGGAATGCCCCGAGTTCTCCTTCGCCGAGGGCCATGAAGGCCTGTACCATGCTATGGGCATGCGTGCCTTTCGGGGGATATCCCAACGCATGGGACGCCCCTGCGTTCGAGGTGAAATCGGCCCCGCCGATAAGCGCCGCTCGCGCCGCCGCGGAGGCGCCACGGCCGGGCCCGCGACGCATCCCGAATTCGACCATGAGCCTATCGCCGCTGCATTGCTTAACCCGCGCCGCCTTCGTCGCAATAAGCGTCGGGTAGTTCAGGTGGTTCAGAAGGGAGGTCTCGAGAATCTGCGCCATCGCCAGGGGCCCCTGGACAACGGTCAACGGCTCGTTGGGATGGACAGCCCGCCCCTCGGGAATGGCCCGCATCGAGAGGGCGCCGAAGGACCCGTTTTCCCGGAGCCAGTCGAGGAAATCGTCCTGAAACACGCGCGTCCCGGCTTTGCCGGTCTGCCCGCGCATAAACTCGATGTCTTTGTCCCGAAAATGCGCGGATTGCATCCAGTCCAAAAGCCATTCAAGCCCGGCATTGATACAGTATCCGGCCTTATGACCGCCGTAATCCGGATAACCACGGAAGAAATGGTCGAATTGCGCCCAGCGCTCATGCAATCCCATGCGGAAATAGAGTTGGGCCATGGTGAGCTGATACTGGTCGGTGAACAGAATTCCTTCGGCGGTCTCGCGGTCGAAGCACTGCATCTCACGACTCCTTGCGTTCGGGGTAGCGCTGCCGGCCATGGCAGCACCCCATCGCTTGACATATTGACGGGCAAGTTGCATGCCGAAAAGACCGGCCCGATGCGGCGCGTTTGCGGGGCGAGAGCCGCTCACGTGGCGCAGAATTACACACCGCGTATAAAAATCACCCAATGGGGGCCTGATTTTATCTTTTTTGCCGTGGCGAGGGCTTGTCCTGAGCTTTCGCGGCCGAATCGAGTCTGGACCACGTGGTCTTGGGAATGGCAGGGTCCCAACTGGCGGCATCGAGGTTTTCGAGGACCTGCGCAAAGGCGTCGAGGTCGACTTTGGCGGCGAAGAAAACCCAGTAATCCTCGCCGCGGAGGTCGTAAAAGCGTTCGGCGGGCTCGACGGCGTCCGGCCCCATGAATTGCGCAACGGCATGCCTTCGGCAGCGTTTCGAGTCGAATGCGCCGGGGTTCCAGTAGTAATCGTTGGCGGTTGCAGTAAAAAACCGGCCGATGGGCGTCGCACAATTAACGTTGATGTAGCTGGTCGCCCCGGCACAATGCTCGACAAAACCGTCCAGGTACTTCGCATGGAAATTGCGCAGGGGTTGATGGTAGTGCCAGGTGTTGTCCCAATACGAAAGACGCTTGCCGGGTCCGATGCGGCCGTAATAATCTTCGAGGTCCTCGAGCGTGATGCTACGGCTCTCGGTGACGGGTCCGGTCCACACAATCGGGACTTCGGTGAACGGCCAGTTGCGAATGGCTTCGAGATAAGCGATGTCGTAGTCGCGGTATTTGGAATCGCGGCGCCAGCGGCGGTGTCCGCGGCCTTGATAGGGCACGGGGACCCAGCCGACGGTCACGCCGGGGCGGATGTCCGTTGCAAAGGCATGGATTTCCTCCAAGAGAGCCGCGTGGGCTTCGGCGGGGCATGTAAAGCCCGCTTCGATTTCCATGGGCTGCAGTTCGGGGCGCGTGTCGTCGTAGCAGATCCAGAGATGGCGGGCTTTGGCCACTTCGAGGAGGGTACGAATGGTGCGGAAAAGCTGGTCGCGGTGCTGGGGGTTACGCGAGTCCATGACGACGTCGCCCTGCGCGCGCCCGCTGAGATGAAGCTGCCCCATGAAATGAAGTGTGCCGTAACGGTCGATATAGTCGCCGATGGCTTTGAGCCGGCCGTGCTGTTCCTCGGTCGGCCCGCGCCAGTCGAATACCCGGTAGGAGGCCCCAAAGCCGTTGACCTTGTAAAGCATCATCCAGTCGAAATAGTCGCGACCAAGCAGCCGGTACTCCGAGGTGTATCGAACTGTGAACGTGGGCCAGTCGGCCACGCGGGCATGCCGAACCACAAGACGGCTGCCGTCCACATGCACCAATTGGAGAAACGAGGCAAGGGCATTCACGACACCGGCGCGGTCTTTGCCGATGCCGATGGCGCCGGCTTCGTCTATCTCGAGTACGTATCCTTGCGGCGGCAACTCGGGAAGACGTTTTGCGAGAGCGGCGTCGAGTCCGGGCAGATCGTCTGTTCCCCGAGAAGCGAGCCGGAACGTGATCGATTTTAGAGAAGGGGCATGAGTCCAGCCATCCCCTTTGAACTGGGTCCGGTAGGCGTCAATGCGGCGATGCCACAAACGTTCGAGGAGTTCGCGCAGGGGGGTGTCCTCGGGAAACGACAGCCCAGCGTGTTCGAGCCGGCCCGGACCATTAAGCAAAACGGTTTTGGCCGGGCCGTACTCGACTTTCTTTGGGGTCGGCAGAATAGCGCCGGAATAGAAGGGCGGCCCCATGTTCCTGGCGATTTCAGCATCGGTTACCCCGGCGGCGGGGCTTGCGGGGGCAAGGAACACGAAAGCGAACAGGTAAGAAAAAAAAATTCGGAGCAGCGAAACATGAGCCCTCGGACTCACCCGTAGACGATGGAAATGGATGATTCCAGCCCGAAGGGATTGAGTAAGGAGCGCGGACGTATCCGTCCGCCGCAATCTTACGGACGGGTAAGAAAACCCGTCCTCCGTTACTGCCATTCGGGAGATACCCGCCTCTGCAAATTTTCGAGGCAGTGCGGGCATTGCAGGTGTTCCTCCGGTTCGCCGCACCCGCCAGCCGGGGCCGGCGGCGCGTTGCTGGCTCAAATGTCTTCGCTGGATTCCTCGAACGCGGCCTGCCGTCGCGAGAGGTATTCGGCCAGCATGGCTTCGGTCACTTCGGGATCGATGCCGAGAAACGCGAGGGTGTCCTCGTGGTCTTCGAAAACGTACAGGTTTTCCGAATAATCGTCGGTCATAGCAGTGACCATGGCATCGGCCAACGAAACGATAGCAACATGTTCCCTAGCTTCGGTGGCGCGCAAGGGTTCGTGATGGAAGCGAATGGGGGTGGCAATTTCGGGTGGAAGCCCCCATTGCCGGGCCAGTTCGTAGCCCGCTTCCGTATGGGACAGCCCGATGAGGCGCTCTTCGGCGTCCAGAAGCTCCCGGCCCGTGAGACCGCTGTCGATCTTGGCACAGGCTTCCGGCACGGTCTCGAGCAACGCCGCGCGGCCGAGGTCATGGAGAAGTCCCGCCGCAAAAATGCCGGGTAGACCGCGGTGGCCGCTGGCCTTCGCGACGATGCGGGCCGCGGCGGCGCAACACATGGACTCGAGCCAGAAGGAACGGTATTCGAGGTTCTTCCACTTGCTCATCAGGTCGATGACCGTGGTCGAGAGCACGATGCCGTAGGTTTCGCGAAGCCCCATGAGCGATATGGCGTGGACCAGATCATGGATGGGCTGCGTGAATCCGTACAGGGCGGAATTGGCCACGCTGAGGATTTTGGCCGCGATGGGCGGGTCAAGCGCGACAATGTCGGCGACCGACCGCACGGAACTATCGGTGGATTCGAGAGCGGCGCGGACCTGGTTGAG
>JAWODE010000301.1:0-9435 GCA_046483455.1 Candidatus Hydrogenedentota bacterium
ATTTGACGCCCGAGCGGCTGCGTAAATGGCGCAAGGTCTTCGAGGAAGCCCGCCACAGGCATATCGAGCCCGTGCCCGCAATTCGCACGCTGAAAAATGTTGCCCCGCTTCTGAAACGCTACCCCGGAGCCGCCGTCGCCCGTACCGTCACAGAGAAAATCCGGCTTGAAGAGGACAACTGGGCACTCCTGTCGCATCCGAACATCCTCGAGACGCCCGAGAGCCCGATCACCGTGTCGCGCGGCAGGAAAATATTTCAACAAGACGAGGATTACGCCGTTGATCGCGGCGATTTCAAGTATCCCTATGAAGAAACCAATTCCCCCTCGCTTATCCGGCGCAACATAGGAGGAGACATTCCCGACGGTGCCGAAGTAACGGTAACTTATACCTATGTACCGGCCGGTACTACGGATTGCGTCCCTTTCGTGGAAACGACCGAACATGCGTGGCTGGACATCCTCGAGGCCATCACTCGCGAGTTCGAACCCCGTTTTATCGCCGCAAAACACGATTGGCCGCGCGGCGCTTTCAATGACCCCCAGTTTGAAACTATCGAATCCCCACCGGAAGCAGCCAAAGCTCAATCGATCCATGCCCTCGACAAACTCGCGCGCCGGGTCGACCCGGATGTCCGCCTGCTGGTGATTTCCGACATGTTTCGAGGACCGCGCTCAAAGATTCCCGACCTAACCGCGAGCTTACCATCCAGCGCCGCCTATATCCTCGAAGCACCCGATGCAGCCTCGCCTGATGACGTCCGTGTACTTCTCGAACCATGGCTATCGCGAAACCTCGAGGTCTTCGGCATGCCCTCTCCGTCCTTGAGCAGTACGTATGCCTGGGGTGGCGTCGTGAGTGATCGGAACAAGCAGCTACAGGGCATTCTGACCCCCGTCGAGACGGGCAAAACATCCACCGCCGCCTTCCGCATCGCCATGCAAAAAAGCTGGTCCGCACAAAAATGGCACTCCGTATGGCCGGAAGCCTTGAATGCCTATTTTGACGCCGATCTCTGGGACCCGGAATACGAGAACGTGCTCAGCGCCGTGGCTGCGCATATCGACCGCCGAACCCTCGGAGGCATCGAGCCGAAAGAGACACGTGAGGCATTTCTCGATTACCGAAACCAGATACGCGAGCGACTCCCTGACGACGCCCCCCAGCTCGAGCGGGTTACGGAACTCGTTACCAACATAACCGAATACCTCGAGTTGGAACGGTCGTTTACCCGCGACCGGGATTCCACGACCTTACGGAAACTCACCGCCCTTGTCGAGCGTCAGACCGCCCTCGATCCCCGGGCCGACAAAGAGCGCAAACAGCGGATTCTCGAGGGCATCGAGAAAACGGGCTTGTTCGTTCCCTCCTCGATACTTTTTGGTGTTTACTTGCTTCCCTTCCGCGAAATGTCCGTCGTAGCGGGGCATCGTCCCATTGAAATTGTCGCGGAACCGGAATATACGGACACCCAGCACACCGCCCAGGCTACCTACGACTTTCTGGCCGAGCCGGGACCCATCTGCCGCGTCGACTTCGACACGGTCGGCGCGGCAACCGTTACGATCGAAAAAAGCCGCGACGGCCAGTCCTTTTCACCAATACAACAATGGACATCGCGCAAACGCGGCGGCTTCCGGGCTCCTGCCATACTCGACAAGCCGGTGCGCACCCGCTACCTGCGGATTACCGTCGAAGCGCCCGCCGAGCGCGCCGTATTGCGCAATCCCCGCGTCTTTGCCCTCAAGGGCCCGGCGGTGGGAGTCTGCGGCCGCACAGAGACGCCGCCCGTTCTTGACGCCTCGTTCAAGGAGAAATGCTGGCCTGTCGAGCCCCAAGTCGACGGTTTCATAATGACTGATACCCGCGTGTTCGCCGTCGCTCAGACAACCTTCTGGCTCTGTGCGACACACGACACCCTTTACATCGCCGCCTATGCCCGCGAGCCCCGCATGCCGACCATGGCCGCGGCCGAAACTCTCGAAAACGTCCAAAACGGAGAACATCTCGAGGTGACCGTGCAGGTACCCCGCGGCCCGTCCTTAACGTTGGCGGTAAACCCTCTCGGAGCGAAAAGCGACAGCCGCGATGGCGATGCTGCCTGGGACGGGGACTGGGAAGTCGTCACGGCTTCCTATGACGAGGGCTGGGCCGCGGAGTTCGCGGTCCCGTTCAAGACCCTGAGCAGAGAGCCCAAACACAGTGAAGCTTGGCGCATGAATTTCGCCCGTTTTCGCAACAACGTGCACAAAGAAAACTCGGTTTGGGGGTATGACCCCAAAACCGACCGCGTGTCCGAATGGGGGAACATCATCTTCAACTGAACCCATCGTGTTGGGCCTCGCCTTGACTGTCCGGTGAAGCTGTTGTTGAATAGGAAACGCAAAAAGCATCAAATAGACACCAGGAAGACCTTTTCATGAAAGCCTTGGTTTTTGACGGGGAACCCCGTATCGCTGACGTGCCGAAGCCTGTGCCCGCGTCGGGAGAGGCCTTGATCCGCATTCAGTGCGCCGGCATCTGTAATACCGATATCGAGATCATGCGGGGCTACATGGACTTCACGGGTATCCCCGGGCACGAATTCGTGGGAACCGTCGAGGAAGCCTCAAACGACCACCTCATCGGTAAACGCGTTGTAGGCGAGATCAACTGTCGGTGCGGCGAATGCCTCTACTGCCGACGCGAAATGCCCCACCACTGCAGCGCCCGAACCGTGCTCGGCATTCAGGGGCGCGACGGCGCCTTTGCGGAATACTTGACCCTCCCGGAAGAGAATCTTCACTTAATTCCCGAAAGCATGGCCGACGAAATCGCGGTGTTCACCGAGCCTACCGCCGCTGCCTTTCGTATCCCGGAACAAGTCGAGATCGATCCCGGGGACCGCATTATCGTACTCGGAGACGGCAAATTGGGGCTACTGACCGCTCAAGTACTCTGGCTACACGCTAAAGACCTGGTTTGCGTAGGAAAACACCGCTGGAAACTCGATATGCTGAGTGCTTTGCGCATTCAGACGCGCCTGGTCGACGAACCGCTCGAGGCCGGCGCCGACATTGTCGTGGATGCGACAGGCTGCGCGGCAGGACTCAACCGGGCGCTGCAACTGGTGCGGCCGGAAGGCGTGCTCGTCTTGAAAACAACCGTGGCGGGACGCACCGAGGTCGAGCTGAGTCTTCCCGTAATCAACGAAGTGCAGATTGTGGGGTCCCGGTGCGGACCGTTTCGCCCGGCCCTCGAGGCCCTCGCGCTGGGAACGATCGTCGTCAAACCAATGATCAGCGCAACCTACGCTCTTGACGAGGCCGACCGGGCTCTCGAACATGCCCTGTCCGGTAATGCCATGAAAATTCTGCTTCGGATGTCCGAATGACCCACCGCCGGATAAATGGCGTAACGCGTGAAGGAGAAACGCCATGAAAGTCGGAATGCTGACCAGCCCCTTCAATGACGAGTCATTCAAAACGGTGATCGATTTCGCCGAGGACGCGGGAATTCCCTGCCTCGAGGTCTGGGCCGGTCCCAAGAGCAAGCACATCGACCCAGCAACCATCACCCCGGCGAAAGCACGAAAGATCACCGCCGACCTTATCGAGCGCGGGCTCGAAATCACTTCGCTGGCGTATTACACCATGGACTTGACGCAACCGAAAGCCACCCGGAGTGTTCAGACCCACGCGAAAAAATGCATCGATGCGGCCGCGTTGCTGAAAGCGCCGGTGGTGTGTATGCTCGCAGGCGGACCCGCCCAGGGAATGACCAAGCTCGAGACTATTCGCGAGGTCTTGCCAAAGGCCTTCAAGCCGATCCTCGCCCATGCGCGCAAAAAAGGCATCAAGATCGCCCTCGAAAACTATTTTTCAACCTGTCTACAGGGGCTGGACACCTTTGATGCATTGTTCGAGGCCATTTCCGATGAAAACTTCGGATTGAACTACGATCCCAGCCACCTTTATCACATGGAATGCGACCATCTAGCCCCCCTCGCCATGTTTCCGGACCGCATTTTCCATACTCACGCGAAAGACACCCTGGTCGACAAAGCGGCCCGGGGATATGTCGGCATTTACGCCTCCGGCTGGTGGCGCTATGTCATCCCCGGCTTCGGCAACATCAACTGGGGCGAATACGTCAGCCATCTACGCCAAGCGGGCTACGACGGCGTTTTAAGTATCGAGCACGAGGACGCCACACAATCGCTCGAGGAAGGCTTCATGCGGGGCGCGGCGTACCTCGAGCAGTTCTGCTGAGGAGAAACACGCAACGTGACGAATCAAAACGCGGGGAACCAGTGGCGGGACCTGGCCGCGCTCCTGATAGGCGCGTTTGCCTTCCGTCTGTTCTTTTTGCTCGCGATGCCCCGCGTGGTCGACTCGCCCGACGCCGTTCACTACATTCAACTCGCCGAACGCTTCACTGAGGGCGAATGGTTTGCCCGTCATGCCCGTCTCCCGGTGTTGCTGCCGCTATTGGGTCGTTTTTGCTACCCCCTCGCGGGCAACATGGAATGGGCCTGCCGCGCAGTCTCATTCCTGGCCTCGGGGTTGCTGATTATTCCCGTGTATGGACTCTCGCGCCGTATCCACGGTGTGCGAACCGCCCGCATCGCGGCTTTTCTGGTGGCAATCTGGCCCTGGCTGGCGGACTATGCCGGCCGGGTCACTCCTGAAGCCCTCGCCACCACCTTATGGTTCGCCGGCGCCGTAACGCTTCTCTATGGAGTCCGCCGCGGCGGCGCATGGGCATTCGCGGCGCCGTTATGCTACTTCGCCCTCCACCTGGCGCGTCCGGAGGGACTGGTTTTGTTGATAGCGGCCCCCGTCGGCGCGGGAGTTTTCTTGTGTTACCACTCGGACCAGGCCAGACTGCGCCGCTTGTGGCCCTATGCTGTAACCAGTGGCGTGCTGCTTGCCCTCTATGCCTTGTACGTCAAACGCGCCATGGGCGTCTTATCGGTGAGTACACGCATCGAGAGCGCATCAGGGGCCGCCGGATTTGTGTTCGAGCAATGGCGCGCCATCGCACGTGCGGCGATACAGATTCCTAACGAGGTGCTGCCGGTGATGATCGGCCCGTACTTCCTCTTGTTCGCGGGGGTGGGCGTGTTTCGGCCCTCGATAGAGAGGCCCCGCGACCTGCGCGCCGAAGCCTTTGTGGCCTACCTTTGCGTGGTCCAGTGCGCGTGTGCGGCGTTAAGCACCTATCCCGCCCCCCGGTATCTCATGCCGGTAGTGATTGCGGCCTGTCTTTGGACTGCACAAGGCATCGTCGCGGTATCGGATCAAGCCATCACCTTGGTACGCCACCGTTGGCTGCGCTGGGCTCCGCTCGGCGGGGCCATTCTCATCCTGGCCGCCCACACGGGCATCACGGTCTTGAGCGAACACGTGGGACAATTGCCCCGTGAACCCCGCGAATACAAAATCGCCGGTGAATGGATGCGCGAACATTTGGAACCCGGCTTGATATTCGTCCGCAAGCCCGAAATCGGATTCTACGCGGGCATGCAGACCACCGGCCCGACGAATGCGGACACCATCGAAACAGCCATTGCCCGCGCCCGCGAGGCCGGCGCACGCTACCTGGTGGTTGACGAGCGCTACACCGCAAAGATGGTTCCCGGCCTCCGGCCCCTCTTGAATCCCGAAAATGCGCCGTCTGCGCTCCGGCTCGTTCGCGCCGACCTCTCGCCCTATCCCCAGGGACGCATCGTCATCTATGAAATCGCGGACGCGGCCCCCGCGAACACGCCGCCGCGGGAGTGACGTCGTCATGCACGAACGCGTACTCGTGGTGCACACAGGCGGTATCGGCGATTTTCTTATGTGCTGTCCTTCGCTTCAGGCCCTCGCGCGCACCTTCACCGTGGAATTGCTTGGCCGCCCTGAGCGCCTCGCACTGGCAATCGCGGGAGGTGTCGCGGAAAGGGCTCACGATATCGAATCCGTCGGATTCGAATCGCTGTTTACTATCCCGAATGCTGAAATCAAGTCGTTTCTCTCGCGGTTCGATGCGGCCGTGGTCTGGATGCGGGATAATGCCGGACTGTTGGAGCGCTCCGTGCAGTCGTGTGGTGTGAAAGACGTACGTGTCTTTCCCGGACTTCCGCCCGAAGACTGGACGCGCCACGCCTCCGAGTACTACATTGATTGCCTCGGGTTAAAGACTTCCGAGCCATTCCGTCTTTCCTTCGGTCGAATAAATCGTCAATTCGACATCGTTCTTCACCCGGGAAGTGGCAGCAAAAACAAGAATTGGCCGCTGTCCTGTTTCGAAAACCTTGCGAAAACGCTTCGTACGCGGGGCAGGAGGGTTCAGTGGTGTCTTGGGCCTGCGGAAGAGCCGTTTTTGCTTTCTGAGGGCATAGAGGCGCTTTCAGAGGCTTCCCTGACGGCACTAGCGCGGCATCTGGCCTCTGCGCACGCGTATGTAGGCAACGACAGCGGCATTACCCACCTCGCAGCGGCCTGTGGAACAAAAACCATCGCCATATTCGGCCCCACCGACCCGGCAATATGGGCTCCCCGGGGTCCGAACGTTCGTATAGTGCGCGGTGAGCCATGGCCCCCCGTGGAAGCGGTTCTCGATGCTCTGATAAACGAATAAACGTGTGGTATGATGTGCACTACAAAGAACAGTGCTGCGGTGAAAACACTCGTATGGAGGATGGGTTTATGCGTTATTTCTTTGTCCTGTTGATGGCCTGTTCACTAGTTGTTACTCCTCTGGCCTGGAGCGCGGAAGAAACCTCGGCTTCCCAACCCACCGAGAAAGAAGACAAGGAGGAAACCGACGGCGATTCGCAGCCAACGCCTTACGTTTTGTTTAACGGCAAGGATTTCGAAGGCTGGAAGCTCTTCATCCCCGATGAAAATGTCGATCCGGCCACCGTCTGGACCGCGAAAGACGGAGTGGTTCATTGCAAAGGCCAGCCCACCGGTTACATGCGCACCAAGAAGAAATTCTCAACCTACAAGCTCACCTTCGAATGGCGCTGGCCCGAAAAGGGCGGCAACAGCGGCTGCCTCCTGCATGTCCAGGGCAAAGACAAGGTGTGGCCCAAAAGCATCGAATCGCAATTACAAAGCGGCCACGCAGGCGATTTCTGGGTGATCGGCGGCACCGATTTCAAAGAGCACAAACCCAACAAGCCGGGCGACCGCCGCGTCCCCAAGAGGCACGAAAGCAACGAAAAACCCCTGGGCGAGTGGAACAAGAAAGAGATCATCTGCTCGGAAAACACGATCAAAGTCTACGTAAACGGTCTCCTCCAAAACGTGGCCACCGAAACGACTGTAAAACAGGGCCACATCGGCCTCCAGAGTGAAGGAACCCCCGTGGAGTTTCGCAACATCAAGCTCTGGCCCCTCCCCGAAGAACACAAGGTGAAAACCGGCGACAGCGCGGAAAAACAAGACGACTGACCGCACGGCGGCCCAGCAAAGCGAATCCGGAATAGCGATCCGCGGACAAGCGCAGATTGACGCCGATGGTCATGTACGCAAGGGTGGCATTCAGCTCGGAACTTTCATAACGCCCTTGTCGAGGCGAGACTCATGCGCTACGAAGCACGCCGCAGGAGCTCATCAATGGCTGGGTGGTACGTTGTGTCGGCGCCAGGCAAAGAAACCAGTTCACCGAGCAACAGCATGGTCTGCCCGTGGATTTTCGCAAAATGCACCTCGAGCATATCCCGCGTAAACCCCGAAAGCGCAGACGCAGCGCGGGCAATGCCGAAGCGCACCAAGAACGGGGGCGTCAAGCGCACTGCATAGGCAAGGCCCGGTAACGGCTCGCCCGTGGCTCTCAACGCCGCCAGCCCCTCTTTAGCGCCCTGCGCGGCCAACCGAACCATCTCGCGATCATCTGCGAAACGTTCGGGATCGTAATTGTGGGTCGAAATGGCCGCAAGCACTGGAAATCCCATAGCCATAACGGCCTGAAACCGCCGCACCAGGTCCCCGTCCATCTCCGAGAGAAGGCCGGCTTCGTTCATGGCTGCGCTCAAGGCTTCCGATTCCTCGACCAACGCATCAAAAAGCGGGGCTATCTTCGTCTTGCTGAGTTTGTAGACTACATCGTCGCCGCGGTACAGCGCAGCGATTCCCGGAAACATGTAGTGGTAACTGCCAAAGCGTTTCCACGGCTCGAGCGTCTGACGCCACGCGGGAAAAGCAATGATGACCCCCTTCTGGGAACAATCAAACGGTTCGAAGGCCGCCAGCGCCTCTTCCTTCTGCTCGGCGCGCGTGCAGATAAACACATAGTCGAAATCGTTCATACTCTCGAGATGGTCGATAAAATGCGCGTCTGAGATGACGACCGGCGCTCCCGGCTCCTCTTCCTCCGGCACAAGAGAAATACCGCGCTCCTCGAATGCGGGAAGCTTTTCCGGGCGTGTCAGAAAAGTGACCTCATGCCCTGCACGGTGCAGGAATCCCCCATACATCTGGCCCACAACACCCGTGCCAAAGATAAGAAACCGCATACACCGCCCCTTTCTGCTGGGAAAACACCGCTAAAACACCTTCTATTTCATCGTATCATGCGCCAACGCGCGCAAATCGGCAAAAAACGCGGAGCATGCTGGCCCTGCCGCGAACATTGGCTCGCACTCGATCAAAGCGCGTGTTCTTGCTACACTCGTGTTCAGAAAAACAGGCAAAACATTCATGGGGGACAAGTCATGATTTTCGTTAAAACGTTCAAAGGATATGAAGACAAGACCCTTGCGCTCGACGCCGAGGTCAACGAATGGATCGGAAAAAGCGGGATCGAAATTGTCGACATAAAAACCGCCTTGAGCCATGAAGAAGGCTCGCGGGCAGGCTCCGGCGACTTGCTCTATACGGTTCTATACCGCGCTGACGCACCGATCGATTGAGAAAGACAGCGAGCCGGTAAAACTCACTCGTACCTTCTCGGCCGGGAAGCATCGAATGCATCGAGTTGAGGCCTGATCCGCGCAAGGATATCGGCCACGGGTTCCTCGTGTTCGAGCCATCCCCGCAACTTTTCTCCACCGGCCAACGTATCGAAACTTGGCCCCCACTCGAAGTGTCTGGGATGATGGCTGCGAATCGTTCGTAGCAGGGCCAGCGTCAGCGTAAACGCTCGCACCTCGCGCGCATTCCCGGCGTGAATGCGTATCCCCCGGCATTCCTCATCCCGGTAACGCGGATTCGAAGCTTTCCCGGGAATGGCCCGAGGGGTATACCGGCATGCAGAGACGGCACAACCGCCCATCTCGTTGGCCTCGAGCCGGCCGATGACTCCCTCCGCGTCAAGCCACGGCGCCCCGACGACATGAAAAGGCGTTTCGGTCCCCCGCCCTTCGTTGAGATTCGTGCCCTCGAACAAGCACGTGCCAACGTACAGGAGAGCCGTCAGCGGGGTCGGAATATTGGGAGAAGGCGGCACCCACGGATACGCACA
>JAWODE010000560.1:0-5340 GCA_046483455.1 Candidatus Hydrogenedentota bacterium
TCACCGCTGACAAGCACCTGCAGGCCTCTTCGCTCGCAGACCATACCGGCTAAACGCAGCATCATCCGACGCAGTAAAATGATCGCCAGTTGATCGGGGCAGTGTGCCTTAATCTCTTTTTGGATATTGGCAACACTGACCTGGTGCACCGATCCGATAAGCACCGCGGTATCCCCAATTGTAACGCCGGGCACCTCAGTCACGTCCACGACGGTCTGGTCCATGGAAATTCGCCCGAGGACACGACACCGGTGTCCACGTATCAGCACCTCGGCATTGTTTCCGAACTGGGCCTTGTAACCGTCGGCATAGCCCACGGGAATGACGGCCGTGCGCGTCGGCCGCTGGGTTGTGAACGTGTGGCCGTAACCGATGCTCCATCCGGTGGGGAGTTCTTTTATGAGCACCACTTTGGATTCCCAACGCCCGACGGGGTGCAGCGGGATTTTTTCCGGCCGGGTCTCGGTGGGCCAGACACCGTACGTCATGAGTCCGGGGCGTACCATGTCAAAGGTGCTGGTGGGTTGGGCAACGATGGCGCCGCTGTTGGCGGCATGAGCCATTTCGTATGGAATGCCTTCTTTCTCGATCTGTTTCAGGATTTGTTTGAACAGGCGAATCTGGTTGGCGGTTGCGGGATCGTCAATGTCTTCCGAACTCGAGAAATGGGTCGCCACGCCTTCGATGTCAATATGCGAGACACGCGTGATGTGGCGCAAGGCGGCAATGACCGTGTCCGGGTCCAGCCCCTCCCGGCCCATGCCGGTGTCCACTTTGCAGTGGATGGGAATGACGCGGTTGTGTTTTCGCGCGAGCTCGCCCAGGCGTTCCGCGGCGCTCACACCCGAGAGACAGAGGCGAAGGTTGTTTTCGATGACTTCGGAAAAAGTCTCCGGCGGAGGCTGTACGAGGACCATAATCGGCGCCGTAATACTCGCCGAGCGCAGTACAATGGCTTCTTCGACGGTGGCGACCCCCAGCATGGCCGCTCCCGCCTGTAGCGCGCGCTGCGCGATAGCCACGGAACCATGGCCGTAAGCGTTGCCTTTCACCACGGCCAGGACGGCGCACTCCTTGGGAACCATCTCCCGTATGACGCGCAGGTTGTGTGCATAAGCAGCAAGATCGACGACAAACGTTGACTGTGCGTTACTATCCATTAGAACTCCCTAACCGCAAAACATGCCAATTCAACTGCGCATAGCGCACGCCCGAATAGATGGTATACAAAGCGACAAAAATGATGGCCCACAACGAGCTTTTTTGCAGCACCCACGCATATTCCACGGTCAATTCAGGAAACCACAGCGCTACCAGATGCTTGATAATCAAAAGCCCCAGAAACACGTGCACGTAGACCATTTGAAGCACGGCCTTGGTCTTCCCGTATTTGTTCGCCGCGATAACAACCCCTTCACTGGCGGCCAGCGAACGCGCCCCGGTGACCAGAAACTCCCGCCCAATAATGACAACCACTGTCCACCGGGGAACGGCAAGATCGGGCATGCCGACCATCATGATAAACACCGTCGAGATAAGAATTTTATCGGCCAGGGGGTCCATGAGCTTTCCGAAATTGGTAATGAGATTCCGGGCACGCGCGATCTTTCCGTCGTAATAATCGGTAAGCGTCGCTGCAATGAAGATGACATAACCGGCTGCATAACAGACCAGCAGGTCGATGGACAAAAGCGCCAGCAGCACCGGCGTCATCAGAAGGCGCAGCACAGTGAGTTGATTCGGGAGGTTAAGCACTACCGCTTCGGCTTTGCCGCTCGCACCCGCCTCCGGTCCGTCTTTTGTCGTAGGTGTGTCCATGGTGCACTATGCGCGCTTCCGGCGCTTTCTTGCAAAGACTCTTGTGTGGGTATTGTAACAAATCGCCCCCGGCGAAACACGAAGATGGAAAGGCAAAAGGATGAGAAAGCAGCGAGGTCCTAAAGGCTGGCATCGCGGTCGGTATCGGGCTCGAAGGGATTCCCGTGCGGCATGGGCTTTTCGTTGACATCGGGGGTGCCGGCCTCGACGCGCCCTTCGTTGGCACCGGCGTCCGGTCTTACCACAATTTGGTAAGTGAACCATCCCACCGCAAGAATCGCGCAGATGGCCGCCCACGTCAGTAGTTCCGTTCGCCAGTTGGGGCCGGAAATGGGCTCTTTCGGCGTGCTGCGAAGGATTCGCATGGGGCTAGGCTCGACGGCTTCGTGGTAAAGGTTAATGAACCGTTCGGCATTCAGGTCCAGGAAGGCGCAATAGGATTTCAAGAAGCCCTTGACGAAACACGGTTCGGGCAATTCCTCGAAATTGCTTTGTTCGAGTGCTTCGAGGTAGCGTATCGGAATGTGCACGCGCTTATACGCTTCGGTCAAGCTCAGGCCCCGTGCTTCACGCCGTTTGCGCAATTCGTTTCCCGGAAATGTCACCTTGCTGCTCATGCGACCTCATTCTTAGGCGGCGAGTCAACGAGAATCTCCCGTGCCTTGCTGCCTATGTGCGGACCCACGATTCCCCTCAATTCCATCATATCGATGAGACGTGCAGCTCGAGTATACCCTACACGGAGCCTCCGTTGCACCATCGAAATCGAGGCCTGCCCCGTTTCAAGCACGATCCGAACCGCTTCGTCAAACAATTCATCGTCCTGGTCGGTCAGATCATCGAAATTATCGGCGGCTTTTCCGAACCGCTCGATTTCTTCACGGTACTGCGGCGGGGCCTGGGTCTTCAAGTACGCCACAAGACGATTCATTTCTTCATCACTGACAAACGCGCTCTGTATCCGCGTCGGCTTCGATCGGCCCGGCGGCAAATACAGCATGTCCCCCTTGCCAATCAGGCGCTCCGCCCCGATTTCATCGAGGATGCAGCGCGAGTCGACCCGCGAGGACACCTGGAAGGAGATTCTAGCGGGGAAATTCGCCTTAATAACCCCGGTGAGCACGTCCACCGACGGCCGTTGCGTCGCAATGACGAGGTGAATTCCGACTGCGCGCGCAAGCTGGGCCAAACGGGCAATGGCATCTTCGACTTCCGCGCGGGCCAGCATCATCAGGTCCGCCAACTCGTCGATCACGCAAACGACATAAGGAAGCTTGCGAATGATGTCCATGGACTCCCCGGCTTCGCCGTCTTTGTCGGGCATTTCGATTTCACCGTTTTCGACACTGGCGTTGTACACCTCGATATTTCGGGTGCGGAGATGAGCAAAAAGGCGGTACCGTTCTTCCATCTCGTTAATCAACCAGTTGAGGCCCGATGCCGCCTTCTTGGCATCGGTTACGACAGGCGTAATGAGATGCGGGATGTCGTTAAAAATAGATAACTCGACCATTTTGGGGTCGATAAGCATCAACTGGAGATCAGCGGGCGTTTTCTCCATGAGCAAACTTGCAAGCAGGGTCTTGACGCAGACCGTCTTCCCGGCGCCCGTGGCCCCGGCCACAAGCATATGCGGCATAGTCGCCAAGTCGACCACATGCACTTCGCCACCGATTCCCTTTCCTAATGCAAGGGGCAAAGCGTGGTCGGAACGTGAAAACGACCGCGACTCAAGCAATTCACGCACCACCACGGTTTCGCGGTCGTGATTCGGAACCTCGATACCGACCCGGCCTTTGCCGGGAATGGGGGCTTCGACCCGCACCCGGTACGCTTTCAACGCCAAAGCGA
This sequence comes from Candidatus Hydrogenedentota bacterium, assembly GCA_046483455.1. Lineage (GTDB taxonomy): Bacteria > Hydrogenedentota > Hydrogenedentia > Hydrogenedentales > SLHB01 > UBA2224. Next base: position 3,670 of record JAWODE010000560.1, read on the forward strand.
TGTCATCGGCGAGGGCGTGGAAACGACTCACTTTGATGCCCGGGGCCGGCTCGAGTTCGAACCGGGTAATCGTGGGCCCGCGCGTGACCTCGACGACCTGGGCCTCGATGCCGAAGGTTTTCAGCGTGTCCTCGAGCAACGCGCTGGTCGCGTACAAGTGGTCCTCGAGGTCCGGCTCGACGGCTGGAGGAGGAGGGTCGAATAGATCAAGCGACGGTTTGGCATAGCGCTTGGGATAAACATAATCCGGTGGAATTTCGTCTTCCGGGGGCTGTTTGCGGCGGGGCAGGACGGGCTTGCTCCTGGACGGCCGCGTCTCCTCGGCCTCGCGGGAATCGGCGTACGCGTCTTCTTCCTCAAATTCTTCTTCCACCTTCTTTTCGCCGGCGCCTTCTTCCGAAAGTGGACCATCATCTACGCCCGGCACATCTTCAAAAGGAAGTTCCTGTGTTTCGGGGACAGGCACGTTGTCTGCCTGAGTTTCCCGCATACCGGAACGGATGTGGATGCGGCGTTCCGCGGGTTCGGGATCATTGTCAGGTGCCTCGGGTTGCGTTTCCGCTTTCTTGCGCGAGCCTACCACGCCCCACGCTTTTTCCGTACGGCGCGGTGTTTCTGAGGCGCTCTTGCGGGTGTTACGACGCTCTTGCCAATTGTGGGCCAACGCCTGCATCCATTTGACCACAAGGCCCATCATCAGCATGACCGTCAAGCGTAAAGCATTGAGCGCCCTTACAAATAGAAAATCCGTCGAAAGAAGCAGACCAATGCTCGAGAGCGTCAGTGCCACGACCGTCGCCCCGATAACCCCGAAATGCGAACGGGTCAAGTCACCGAAAAAGGCGCCGATGGTGCCCCCTCCCCCAACGCCTTCGCCGGCGGCGGTCATGTGGATATGCAGCAGGGCGGCAACCGAGCACGAAAGCAGGAACAATCCACCCACCCGTGAAATCACTCGGTCAAGGGGCGTGTGCCGGAGCAGCATCAGGCCCCATACACAGGTGATGCAGTAAATAACGTGGGCGCCATAGCCGAGGAGAAGCGTCAAAAACCATGCGACCCAAGACCCAGGCCAGCCTAAAGGATGGCCCGTTTGGCTAACACCGTCGAGCGGGCGCCGAATATTGCCTTCATATCCATCGCTTACTAGCGCAAGAAAGAGGAAAATAGTGAAAGCAATAAACAGAACGCCAACAATTTCCCTGACACGTTCGACAGAAATTTTTGGTGGCGAACCCATAATTTCTCCCCAAGAAGAATCACTTGACACACCTAGTGTAACAAATGCCATCCATCTTGGCAACTAAATATGGTATTTTCCCCCAGAACCAACCCCACAGATAGTGTTCTCGTTGGAATACTACAGCCTTCTGTGCGTTTCCGCTCCCAAATATTATGCCACGCCAAGCCCTGGAATACCAACAAATACGCACATTTATTGATTCTCCCGCGGAAATTTCGGGAGAATTGACCTAAACGTCATCATTTATCCCTTGCATACCTTTGGGTGTTTTTTTCGCGGGCAGCGAACCATCAGCCAACCCGCCGCACAGCCAGAGGACCAAAGAACGAGGCCGGTTCAGCCTTCCGTCCCCTCGTCGTTGCCCCTCAGTAGACGGGCCCACCGGGCCCAGCCCCGGCGCCACTGGGCGCTGCGTAGTTGCCAGGTGC
>JAWODE010000414.1:0-3680 GCA_046483455.1 Candidatus Hydrogenedentota bacterium
CTCACCACCTCGATGGCCGTGGATGTCGATGCGGACGGCCGGGATTCTCTCGATGGCTGGCAGGACCTCACCGAATGCATCGTGGTTGGAACACGAGAGCAGCTACCCGGTTGCGGTGAGGCGCTGACGGGCGCCAAGGACTATCAAATCATCGCGACACCAGAGCGGGTGACGGTGTGCGGGTATGACGAACGGGGCGCTATGTTCGGTCTGTACAACCTGGAAGCACGCATGAACTTGCGAGAAGCGCCGATTATAGCCGATGACCTGAATACGGTGCGCCACAGTCTGTACGATGCGCGAATCATCCATTCCTGGATGGGATGGATGAAGTGGCCGAATGCGTTACTTTCGCATCTTGCTCACGACGGTTTTGACGGCATCTTTGCCTCGTGTTATGCGAACCCGAATGGCGACCGCACCACGGCCGAGACCTCGACCGATTTCTACGCCCGCCTCCTTTTTAGAATACGCCGGCAGGACCCGGCGGTGATGCATGACCTGATCGAGCGGGCCTCGCGTTACGGAATCAAGGTCTACGCGCCGATCATCTATCAGTATCTTGGCACGCCGGAAAGCGAGGAAGGATTGCGCGCGCTGGTACGGGACATTCTTAATGAATTTCCGGAAATCCAGGGCTACATTCTTCTGACGGAAGGCTTTTGGTACAAGAAGTGGGGAGGCCTGCACGGTGCCGATGAAGAGCACGTGAAAGATTGGGCGCGGAATTGGTGCCGGGCCGTCGGCATTGTGACTGAGGAATGCCACCGCGTGAATCCCGACATCGAGATACTGCCTTGGGAATACAATATCGACTTCCGGCCGCGGAACGTCGAGATGAAGCGCTATTTCATCCGGCAGCTTCCCGCCGACAGCATCCCCCTGCTCACGTGGGAGAACGGGAAGAGCTTCGAGATCGATGGCATGAAGGGCTATTTGCGTGATTACTCGCTGAATCAGATTGGACCCGCCGAGGTAACCGAAGGCCAGATCGCCGAGGCGCGTCGGCGCAACATGAAAGTCTACTGCAAAGCCGATACGTTTGCGGCATGGCAGTTCGGCACGATTCCGTACCTTCCATTTCCATACCAATGGTTCGAGCGGTACAAGGTGCTCGATGAGTATGACGTGAATGGGACGCTGGAAAGTTGGAGTAGCGGGTACACGCCGAATCTCATGACTGAATTGAGGGCGTGGACCTGCTGGAGCGATGCCCCTGCTTTCGAAGAGCTTCTTGGCGCCGTTGCCGCACGGACTTTCGGAGTGGGGCAGAAGGAAATGGTTCTTAAGGCCTGGGAGCATTTTAGCGAGGCGATACGACTTATGCCTGATACCGGCCCCAACATGGGAACCAACAACGCGATCGGCAACCCCCTGTTTTTCCAGGAGCCGCCCATCCGCACCGCGACATTTACGCACTCATGGAAGGACCACAAAAAGTGGACGGGTTACTCAGGGAGCATGCTCAATCCATATTGGCCGTTTACGGTGTCTCGAATGGTTTTCTATCCCGATTTCACGAACCGGACGAACAGAGCGGAGCGGTACGCGAGGCGTGCCACGGGGGTGGTGGTCGAGCCGGAAACAAGGGTGCTGCCGGTTTTCCTGAAGTATTTGCGGAAGGCATCGGAACACATGGAAGAAGGTCTGAAACTGTACCGAACGGCGGCGCTGGCGAGTCCGGAGTCTAAACGGCAACAGGCTGTCCGCGAAGTGGTCGTCGCCGAGCATATTCAACGCATGATGCAGAGCAATTGCGCCGTACTCGAGTTCGAGGACCTGCGTCTTGAATTGGTCGAAGAAGAAGACCCTGGAAAGGCGCGCGCGATACTCGACAAAATGAAGGCGATCCTGCGCGAAGAGATCGCTCGGACGGAACGGTCGCTGTTGGCCGCATCCCACGATTCACGCCTCGGGTTCCAGTCAGAGCAGGATTATGTATACACGCCCTATTCGTTGCGAGAAAAGCTGGAGAGCTTGCATGAAACGCTGGAAAAGCATGTGCCAGAGTATCGGGAGCAGCTCGAAGGGAGAGGGCGTTGAGGCCGGCAACAGACTGCTCGAATACACGCGACCCTGTTTGGCGTCTGTAGCGACCATTACTTTCCGATGGCGGTAAGCGCCTGGCAGACGGTTCCAATGCAGGGCAGTTGTGCGATGATTTGCCCAGGTTGGAGGAGGATTATTTGCGGTGTCGACGAAGTTGAACGCGTTTGTGCCCGCGGCGGGCATTGGGAAACGACTGCGGCCTATCACCGAGTATATTCCAAAACCCTTGTTGCCTGTTCTCGGTTTGTCGCTTCTGTCCCGAACGCTGGACCGGGTTTCGGCGCCTCCCGTGGCGCGTATTGGCCTCAACCTGCACCATAGACCTGACATGATCGCGTCATCGCTCGAAGCTTCTCCGTATGCAGATAGAATTACATTTTTTACCGAAAATTCGTTACGGGGAACCGGCGGTGCGCTCAAGAATGCGGAATCCCTCCTGAGCCCCGGCGTCTTTCTGGTTCACAACGCGGATATCCTGACGGACATCGATCTGGGCGCTCTCGTGGAAGTGCACGCGGCCTCGGGCAATATCGCCACGCTGGCATTGCACGACTATGCTGCATTTAACAAAGTTGCTGTCAACAATGCGGGGGAAGTAGTGGGCGTGGGTGAGGTCGGGGCTGCTCCTGGGGCGGAACGCACGCTGGCATTTACCGGTATTGCCGTCTACGATGCCGCCTTTCTTGCGTATCTGCCCGAAGGGGCGTCCAATGTGGTCGATGGCTGGCTGGCGGCGGTGTCTGATGGATGTGCCGTGGGCAGCGTGGATGTTACGGGGAGCCTATGGCACGATGTCGGCACGCCCGGCTCGTATGCGGCCGCCGTGGTCGACGCGTTGCGGCGCGAGGGGGAAGGAATTTATGTGGGTAATGGCGTGCGCGGTCGAGATGTGGGCCTCGATGGGTTCGTTGTTCTCGAGGAAGGGTGTGCACTTGATGAGGGAGCTGTGCTACGCAACGCCCTTGTTCTTCCCGGGGCCCGAATAAGTAGAGACAAGCGGTATGAGAACTGCATTGTGGGCGCGAAGTTCCAGGTGACGCTTGCCGAGTCAGAGTTTCTTGGACTTCCGATTACAGAATACGGTGTGCAGATTGGTGTTGGGGGGTCCGGGCGCCGCTATTTTCGCGCATGGGACAACGGGACGACGGTGGTTCGCATGGTCTGTCTGCCCGATGAACCGGACTACGAACGCCACATCGCCTATTCGCGTTTTTTTGAAGAGCACGGGGTCCCTGTGCCGAAATTGCTTCGTTTTGACCCCGCCGCGAAGGAGGCTGAGTTCGAAGACCTCGGTGATCTGTCGCTATACAACTACCTTCGATTCCCACGGGGATCAGGAGATATAGAGGACATCTATCAGCGGGTTCTTAGCGGTCTCATTTCGCTGCATGTCCACGCCACGTTACACGTCGGCGACTGTGAACTACTCGCGAACCGCCTCTTCGACTACGATTATTTTCGGTGGGAGACAAGCTACTTTCTCGAACGTTTCGTCGAGGGCTTGTGTGGGCTGCATCCGGACTCACGCGAGACCCTCGAACGCGATTTCGACCGGCTTGCGCGTAACGCGGATGCCCTCCCCAAGGCCGTTATCCACCGCGATTTCCAGTCCCAGAACATCATGATCAAAG
>JAWODE010000155.1:0-8185 GCA_046483455.1 Candidatus Hydrogenedentota bacterium
ATGCCGCAACTGGCGTTCCGTCGCCATTGAAAACGGCTGCCGCATCCAGATCGACCGCCCAGGCACCACCCTCGTGCGCGACCCCGACAGTGGCGGCGCAATTTTCGCCACCCTGCCGCACGGCCTCGGCCGTATAGCCTTCCTCGCCTCCTCCAGCCCTCTCGAAGTACCCGCCCTCTCACATCCCCCGCACCGGCGCTTTGTGCGGGACCTCTTCCGCTGGCTTGATGACGCCGGGCGCGAGGTCTCTGACCTTGATGGAGACGGATTACCGGATTCCATCGAAGACGCCAACCAAAACGCCGCGCTCGACCCCGGCGAGACCGACCGCTTCAATCCCGACACCGACGGCGACGGCATCCCGGACGGCATTGAAGACCGCAATCGCAACGGCCGCACCGATGAAGGCGAAACCAGCGCGGTGAACCCCGATTCCGATAACGATGGCATTTGGGATGGCGCCGACCGCTCGCCCCTGCCTCCGGCCGGAACGCCTGTCGTCGATGCCGTGCGCCCCGTCGAAGCCCCCGCCGAGGGGGGCATCTGGGTGCAGGTCAGCGGACGCAACTTTGCACCAGGAATGCGCGTGCGCTTCGGCGAACGTTTTGCCGAAAGGGTGCGCGTACTGGGCCCGCGAGGATTGGAAGCGCTTCTTCCCCCGGCGGCATCCCCCAAAGGCGCCACGGTGGACGTTGTCGTCGAAGGACTTGAACTGGATCAGGTCGGGACCCTTCCCGACGGATTCCGTTATCGTCCGCGCAGTTCAGTGTCCCTGAAGCTCGAACGCGTCGGCCAGCCCGGCGGTGACCCAGTCCGCCTGGCGATCGAGGCCGCCGCTCCGCGCTCGGCCCAAGTCGAGCGATTGACCTTCCGCTTGGATACCCGGCCCCCACGCGCCGTGGAATGGCTCAACGTGGCGCCTGGAAACGATGCGCTGCGAAACGGCCGCCAGGTCGTCTCGCGGCCCGACCCCGAAGGCGGCATCTGGATCGACATCTCGCCTGCCCGTACCAGCTATCCTCTCGGCAGCCTCGTGGTCGTGCAGTGCCGCTCCGCTGAAGCCCCCCCCGACGACGAACTCGATTTCACCATCACCCGCGCCCGCGCCTTCGCCCCAAACGGCACGCCACTGCAAGTGGAGATTGGGAACTAGTAAAGCCCCAAGCACTATGGACCGCGTGGACTTGATGGACACTATGGGCATGCGGCGGCGTGACTCTCGCCTCTCGCTTCGCCGCCTTCATTACCCTTGTTGAAGACCTCCGCACCAGACTATGTCGCCATGAAGCTTGTCAAAGGGCATGCCTCCGTCGTCATCGAGGTCGGGGCCTACGCTGTACAGGAGAAAGCCGGTTTCATCCGCCCGGTAGATGAAGTCGCTTCCCGAGAAGGGATCACGTGGCAATGTTTCCAGGTATGCAGGCACAAGCCGGCTGAGTGACTCAGGATAGTTGTCCGTGTCGCGGTGGAATGCCTTAATGGCAAGGGCAATCCGCGCCAAATCGGCCAAGGCGATGAGGCGTTCAAATGCATCGGCGGCCTTTACCAGGGCAGGCGCCGTCACTTCGGCCATCATGTTCCAAGGCGCTGTAAAACCACCGAGCAGTCCCGTTGCTCCCCGCTTCTTCATGGGCAAAAGACTTTGTTGCGAAGTGGGTGTTGCTTTGTATGCCTCGAGGGGCGCCAGAAGCTCACACCGTCTCGCATAATCCTCTTCCTCGAGTGCGTTTGCGAGGATAGATGTCACCTCATAAATATTGGCCAGGCCCGGGGAGTAATAGAACACGCGGGCAAAATAGCCAACTTGAGGGCTTGCAGCATGTGCCGCCACAAAACACCGCTCTCCATCGATGAAACGGGCCAGATTCTCCCGGTCGCGTAAGCCCGCCAGTTCGGCGTACAATTCCTCGGGCACATTTTCAGGCAGCTCACGGTCATGGAGGATGCGCTCGAGCGAGTCCACGGCCATTGAAGCGACCGCCACCCGCACAAGGCCCGTAATCAGCAATGGATCGCCCGTGAGATCGTTCGCCAGCCGCATATTGGCGGCCACCCACTTCAGGGCCTCTTCGGTGTTACCCTGTTGCGCCTCCCAGACCGCTTTGTACGCGAGATTGCGCGCGATGACCCGCACGTTGCCCAGATCGGGCAGCACGGCGGCGGGATTTGTGGCGGCGCCGCTCAACACGGCGTAGTTGCCGAATTCGCAGCCCGGCATTGTGCGGGCTTCGCGGACTTTCTCGAGCGCGGGGGCCAAGGCCTGAATATGACTTTCGATAGTGCGCAATTCGCGTTGCGAGAGCGGCGTGTAATCGCCGTCGTCCTCCTTCCTGTGCCGCGGGCAGGTCGTTATATCGATAAAGCGCTGGCGCAGGTGTTCATGTCCCGAAAGAGCGGTCTTCATGCTCTGTACAGCGGACCGGTAAATCAAGGCCGCGTTTTCGGAAGGCGGCAGGTTGCCAAGACCCATTTCGGCGAACGTCGTTGGCCTCCCTTCCTCGCGAAACCGCTGCGACTGCCTCGCCAGCTTTTTCATGAGAAGCTGGTCGGTTACCGCGTAAATCGCCAAGAGACAAAGAATCCCTGCCACGACCCAGCGCCAACGCCGGAACGGCCAGGAAATGGCTCGAGAAAAGAAGCTTTTCTCGTGGTGCTTGTCTTCGTTGCGGTCAACCATCGCTCTCTCCTTCGACCCATGCCGGTAAACACAGCAAATGCAAAATAGACCAATGACATCGAACCCGGAAAACGATCATGTATTGGAGAAGAAAAGATAGGGAAGGCGGGATTACTTTCCCCTCCCTTCGACCCACCGTGAAGTTTTTTCGATAACGTGCACTCGCGCGCCGTAGCAATCGCGTAGCACATCCACAGCTTTGGGCACGGCTCTTTTGGAAGAGCCTGACACAAACAGCTACCCCGCATTTCTTTCCAACTCAGGCACGCCTGAGTTGGTGAGAAATGCGCAGACCGGGGTTGTCCAGGAAGCAGATATTTTTTCTGTGACCAAACTGTTTTGGGAGATTTCACAGGAGCCTACGGCGTTCGAAAGTCGCAATCCACTCTTGCAGAACTGTTTACGTCAAGCTCGGATACTCGCCGGTTGAATGCTGTGAAATATCCGGGCTACAATCGCGTTTTAGCCATGATGTATTCGTTCGTCAAGAAGAATCCATGAACAAATCGCTTCAACACGCAGAAGTCCAACTCTTTCAAGCCAGTATGGCGGAGGGCCCGGAGCGGAAAGCTTTGCTGGCGGAGGCGAAAGATGCGTTAATTCGCGCTGAGACCATCGAAAAAGGGTGCGCGTCGTGGCGCTTAGCGTGTCTCAACGCTCTCGAAGGACGCGCGGAACTCTGCCGGCGTTGGCTCGAACGCGCTCACACCCATGGAACGCTTCCCGAGCGAGGCACGCTGGAGTCAGAACCTTCTCTCAGCAGTATGCGGAACCAAAAATGGTTTAAGCGTTTCCTTAACGACATCCAACCATAACACGGCCGACAAGAGGAGATCAGTGACCGTACTGAAGGCGATCGGCGAGAAACCCGGGGAGACCCGCATCGCGGATACGCTGGGCCGACAAATCGACATCGTACTCGAGTCGGACGAGTTCATAGTCCTCGGATTCTGTATCAAAGATGCCAAAGGAGGCGCGGGCATTCTCGTCCCGGGGCTGACCCACCGAACCCGGGTTAATCATGTACACCTTTTCGGGATCCAGGGTAAACCTGGAATCTTCGTCCAACGCGTACAAGCCATCGTCGGCGAAAATGCCCGGACAATGGGTATGGCCGAAAAAACACACGCGGTAGTTCTTTTCCCGCAGGTCAGCGATGTAGGGTAGAGTCTCTTGCCACGAAAAGAGGTAGTCCCACGCGCTCTCTTCAGGCGTGGCATGGACGGCCAGGAACGACTCATACGCCAGACTCGGCGGTAGGCCCTTCAGCCATTCGATGTTTTCCGGGCTGAGACGCTCACTGGTCCACATGACGGCCGATAATGCCAATTCATTGAACCCCCAGGGTTCCTCGCGACCGCATGCGACAGCATCATGATTGCCCATAATCGTGGGGATACCCCGGCTTCGTATAAGAGAAACGCATTCGTCGGGCGATGCGCCATAACCAACCACATCCCCGAGGCATATCGTGTGGGAAATCTCTTGCTCGTCGATATAGGCAAGAACAACCTCGAGGGCTTCCAGATTACCGTGGATGTCCGAGATAATGGCGTAACGCACACGCAAGTCCTTCCGCTTCAATGCCCGAAAGGCGTTTTCGCATTTTTCTGGTCCGGTTTCCGGATAGAATCGCCGGCCTTCTTGAGAAACCGCCTTTGGAAATACATCAAAACCCCACCCATTTGCAATCGGGCCTATTCCGAGAATTTGACCTTTTCCGGGCGAAATTGCGATAAGAATGCCTTGATATGTCAAAAAGTGCAAGCTGATTACCGCGTCTCTTCCCAGATTGTGAGGTTCTTAATGAGCAAATGTCTGACAGCGTTATGCGTTTTGTTGGCTGCGGTTGGCCCGTCTTGGGCAGGCGAAACCACGTCTCCGAGCCGGGAACAGGCCGCTGATGCCCTTGAACATGCGGTCGAATTCTTCGACAACGAGGTCTCCGTCGAAGGGGGATATTTGTGGCGGTACAAGGCCGACCTCACGCTGAGAGAAGGCGAGGGCAAAGCCAGTGCAAGCCAGGCGTGGGTGCAACCTCCCGGCACCCCGAGCGTCGGAATGGCTTTCTTGCGGGCATATCAGAAGATTGGCGACCCCTATCTGCTCGAAGCAGCGCGGCACTCCGCTCACGCCCTCGCGAAAGTCCAACTGGTCTCCGGCGGCTGGCATTATTCCATCGAATTCAACCCGGAAAAACGCGGCGCGTATGCATACCGGGTGGACTCTCCCGAAGCCGAAGGACGCAATGTCAGCACCCTTGACGACGATGTAACGCAATCGGCATTGCGCTTCCTGATGCAAGTCGACCAGACCCTGAAATTCGATGATGAGACGATTCACGAGGCGGTTATGTATGGGCTCGAGAAGTTGTTTGCCGCGCAGTACCCAAACGGCGCATGGCCGCAACGCTTCACCGACCCACCCGATCCCGAGAAGTACCCCGTGAAACCTGCGTCGTACCCCGATGAATGGTCGCGGGAGTATCCCAGCAAAAATTACATGAGTTATTACACGTTCAACGACAACACCATCAGGGATGCCATAAAAACCCTGTTCGATGCCGCGGAGATTTACGACAGGTCCGATTGCCGCGAGGCTGCCTTGCGTGCCGGCGATTTTATCATCCTCGCTCAGATGCCCGACCCGCAACCCGGCTGGGCGCAGCAGTATGATGCCGATATGCATCCGGCATGGGCCCGGAAATTCGAACCGCCGGCCGTCACTGGCGGCGAATCGCAAGGCGTCATGCGCACGCTACTGTATCTCTACCGGAAAACCGGCGACGCGAAATATCTCGAACCGTTGCCGCGCGCACTCGATTACTACGAAAAATCCGCCCTGCCGGACGGACGGCTCGCGCGGTTTTACGAACTCCGAACGAACAAGCCCCTCTATTTCACCAAAGATTACCAGCTCACGTATAGCAGCGACGACATGCCCACCCATTACGCGTTCATCGTGGGTTCCTCGCTGCCCTCCATTCGCAAGGAATACGAGCGTCTGAAGGAAATGCCGCCGGAGAAATTACAAGCAAAATCAACGCCCTCTACACCCCGCCTGACGCCCGAACTCGCGGCCAAGGCCCAGCAAGTCATCAAGGCGTTGGACGAACGCGGCGCGTGGACCGAAGCCGGAGACCTTCAGTATCACAAGGCGGGCTCCGCGGACCGCGTCATCGATTGCCGAACGTTTATTCGGAATGTTGGAGTCCTCAGCGACTATCTCGCGGCGATGGAAGAATAGCGCCGCTCACGTCGCATCCCCATTGGGAAAGCCTCGAGGAATTGCTAAGGATAGCTTTTCGGCCCTTGTTTTTCGCTTGATTTAAAAGGGCAAAGGACTTTTTCAACAGCTCCACTTTGGCGTCAGAACCTCAGTCCTTCTAGCGGGTGTAGTCTGCTTTTCGGATACGGTCCAACTCTTCTTCCAGTTCCTTGGCGATCTTCGATTCGTCCTTGTACAGGTCCCTCCGTTCTGCGGGATCGTCCGCCAGATTGAACAGCTTGGGCGAGCCTGCTTCTTCGCCGTTGGGCGTCTTGTTTTCGATATATTTCCAGTCGTCTTTACGGACAGCATGCACGCCTTTGACATCAGCCGTAACCATCGAAGCGCGGGTTCTCTTGTTCCTTTCACCAAGTAATGACGGCAGAAAGCTGAAGCTGTCTGGCGCGATGTTTTTGTCCTCGGGCACCTTGCCATCCGTTATGTCGCACACCGTTGCAAAGACGTCCAGCAGATTGATCAGTTCATCGGACACAGCCCCTTCTTCGATCTTGCCGGGCCATGAAACCATAAAGGGCACGCGGGTTCCGCCTTCCCATATGGTGTGCTTGTCGCCACAAAGGCCAGCGTTGATTTCCAAACCCATTTCAATGGCCTGATTTTCGGGGCGCTGGGCTCCTGCTTGCCCGGGAATGTCTCCGCCGTTGTCGCTGGTGAAAATGATGATGGTGTTTTCCATCATGTTCATGTATTCGAGCGTTTCGAGGATTCTGCCTGTGCACTGATCGAGGTCTTGAATGAAATCGCCGTACGGGCCGCAATCGCTCATCCCGCGCATGCCGTCGGAGGGGGTAATCGGGTGATGCACAGCGACAGCGGCAAAATACAGAAAGAATGGCTTCTGCACATTCTGTTTTCGTAACCACTCGACGGTTTTGTCCGTCAGGTCCGACATCGTTTCTTTGTTCACGCGCTGGGGCGCATCAAACCCGGTATACGGACGACCATAGAACGACTTGGAATACGGATGGATCTCCTCGCTTCTCAATCCGTAAATCTCGTCGTTTTCAATGAAGACGTTGAACCCGTCGCCATGATTGTTCGGCACCCCGAAATGGTAATCGAACCCCAGATCCAATGGTCCCGGCGACCATGTGAGGTAATCGGTTCGGTGCCCCCGCTCCCCTTCGCCGTAACCCAGATGCCATTTACCGATGGCGGCCGTATTGTACCCCCGCTCTTTGAGCCAATCCGCCATACTGACGCGATCAGGATCGGGCAGCAGGGGATCGTTCGGATTCACCACACCGGACTTCAATTCCGTCCGCCAGGGATAGCGTCCGAAAAGCAGTCCATACCTGGTGGGGGTGCAAATCGACGCGGGGGTTGAAGCGTCCGTAAACCGAACACCCTTTTCTGCAATGCGGTCGATATGCGGCGTACGCACGACCTTCTTGTCCGCACCATAACAACCCAAACTGCCGTACCCGAAATCATCGGCGAGAATCACAACGATATTGGGCCGGGATGCATCGCGGGGGGCCTTGTTCTCTGGTTGATTTGCTGTGGCCCATGGACAAGCAAGTCCTACTGCCAGTGCACCGGCACTCTTTAGAAAATCACGTCGCTTCATCCTGACCCCTTTCACAGCTTGCACGGGTTCAGCGAAAATCCAGCAATCGGTGTTTCCCCTTCAGTGGCGCATTCCCCAAGCCCGATTTCTTCTGAAGCATAGGGGAACACTGGTGCGAATGTCGATTCCGCTGCCTACTCTGCCTGTTGCTGCCGCAACTGCACGAGCACGTCGGGTCGCACACAGACGAAATCCGGGCCCAGGCGGCGTTCCACTTCTTTGAGCATGTCTATGCGCCAGGCCCAGTTCAGCACCCAGGCCTCGATGAAAGCCGGGCGTGCATCTCCTGCCGCCTCCCGGATCTCGTTCACCATGACTTCAATTTTTTCTTCGGTCGTGCCGTTAAACTCGCTTGTTGCCGAACGAAACACGGCGACATTGTTCGGCGCGATGCGCGCCGAAGCCGTTTCCGGTGAGCCGCCGTAGCCGGTGAAGATGCCTTGCAATTGCCCGCTGGAAGCCTTGGCGTAACGATCCTCTTCTTCATCGGTGGCATTGATGAGCCACAGACATGATGTGTCGATCCACTGCAGTGCCTCGTCTGTCATCCGCGCGTAGTCGGCATACAATGCCTCGCGTTGTTCCGGGTATGCGCGCAGATAGATGACGGGCTCCGTGTAGCCGACACCCAGTCCGCCCACCAGCAGGTC
>JAWODE010000298.1:0-3958 GCA_046483455.1 Candidatus Hydrogenedentota bacterium
GCCGGTCTTCCCGGGGACTTCGATACTCCCGAACAGCGCGTCGGCAAATTCCAGAACGACCGTCCCTGGGAGTCCTGCATCACCATCTGCCGCCAGTGGGCCTGGAAGCCCGACGATGCTATGAAGTCGTTCGAGGAATGCATCCGCACGCTCGTACGCTGCGCCGGTGGTGACGGCAACCTCCTTTTCAATGTCGGCCCTATGCCCTCCGGCGCGATCGAACCCAGGCAGGTAGAGCGTCTCAAGGAGATGGGCGCCTGGCTCGATCAGTACGGGGCCAGTATTTATGGCACTCGCGGGGGGCCTTATAAGCCCGGCAACTGGGGCGCCAGCACGTACAACGGTGATACCATTTACCTCCACATCTTTGAGTGGCAAGGCGACGCTTTTGTCTTGCCTCCCATCGACAAAAACGTGCGTTCAGCCAAGTTGATGAAAGGGGGAGAGGTTGCCTTCCAGCAGACGGCGGATGCCCTCACCGTAACGGTCCCCGAATCCGTCCGTGATGCTATCGACACTATCATCGTTCTGAAGTGCGACGGCCCCGCCGCCGACATCCCCCCGCGGGCTGTCTCCGCTTCCCTTACTGCCGGCAAGACCGTCAAAACCAGCAACGTCTACCGAAACAGTCCCCACTACAGCGGCGAAAAGGCCGTTGACGATGATGATCATACCCGTTGGGCTACCGACGCCGGCACCGCCCAAGCCTGGATTGAAGTCGACCTCGGCGCCCCAACCACCTTTAACCGTGTACTCATCGACGAAGCCCTCGAGAAGCGCGTTCAAGCCTTCACGCTCGAATATAAATCCGGTGATTCCTGGCAAACCATCCTTCAAGGAACAACCATCGGACCCCGGTGGACGAAGCGCTTTGATCCGGTCACCGCCCAATATGTCCGCTTGAATATCTCCGATGCTACGGAAGGCCCTACTATCTGGCAGTTCCACCTTTATGCACCGAGCAACAGAACCGGCAAATAGGGATCCCGCGCATACTTTTGTGAAGCGGGATACGGTTATTGGCATTAATGGCGTCGTAAACGCGTTTCCGCACTCCTCAGTGAGTTTCTACCAGGATTCACATGGCCTTCTTCCCCTGTAGTCTGATCAATTAGCCGCATTAAACGGATGCGGTTGTATCTTTGGATAATGATGCACGGTACGTTGGCGAAAAGTGCATACGCCACCATGATTAAGCCTACCCACCAGGGGTTCCAAAGAAAGAAAAAGACGGAAGAAGCAAGCACTCCCCAATGCACGACTTCGCCCCGGCAGGTTTCTCGAGCGAAACGAGCCATATATTCAGGATCGCCCGCTTTCAGTCGCTTCTTGGGGAATCCTTTCTTAAATATCGCGGCCCCGTCTGGGAGCCGGTCCTTCCATCGTCGTACCCTGAAGACGGTTTCGTACAAGCGCCCCCTCCGTTCCCAAGTACGCTCCCGATAACACCAGCTTTCGGTTCGGAACAAATCCACGGGCAATTGCGTGCCGATCCAAGCCGCCGCCATGTGGATAACAGGCCATGCCGTTACGTTCACAATTATCAGCCAGAGAATGGGCAACTCGACAAGCATTTCGTAGCTCCTACGCCTTCTTGATTCAGGAGTCGATTTCGCGACCTTTCCACAGGACCTTTTTTTTCAATGCCTTGAAAATCATCGAGCGTGCGAATACACCCTGGTAGAAAAGAAGGGGAACGGGATAGAAAAGGGAAGTGACAAACCTGAAAGAACCTATGCGCCGCAGGATGCTCCAGAGCTGCAGCACAAACAGAAAGTAGAGCCCCGCGCCAAGCCAGAACGCCAAGCCGCCGGCAATCGCCCCCCAAATCAAATGCCCGGCCGCCAAAATAGCTCCGCTGAACCATGCTACGCTTGCCAGGACGATCCACCGTGGACTCTCTGCTGCTCCAGAGGCGAAGGCTTTACTCCAACCTTGGACGAGGTCTTTCAGCCCCTCGGGATACATCCTGATGCAGAAGCTGCCTCTGCCGCCGAAACACCGTGTCTGGATGCCGTGCCGACGTAAGTGTTTGGCAAGATGGAAGTTCTCGAGAGTCTTATCTTTAACGATGTCGTGCCCACCGATGGCTTTATAGCTATTACGGTCAATCATCAGGAAGGGGCCGAATAATCCCGCGACCGGTCGGTTCCGGCTTCCCACCGCGAATGCGCCAGTGCCCGCAGCCATGAGAACATTGAAGAATGCCGAGAGCTCCTCGTAAAGCTTCTCGACCCGATGATATGGGCCAATGGATAAGGCTCCGTGCCCGTCGAGATAGGTCTCAAGAATACGTCGCAGGCCTCCTTTTTCGAAAAAGGTATCGGCGTCTAGGAAGAGGAATATGTTTCCCGTTGCAGCCGCCGCCCCCTGTGCGCAACTCCATGTTTTGCCCCTCCACCCTTCCGGTAAAGGCTTCGATTGCAAGACAACGGCTCCTTGAGCCTGAGCCACTTTGGCCGTGCGGTCGGTTGAGCCGTCATCCACCACAATAATCTCATGCGGTCGCGTTTCCTGTGCGGCCAGGGAGGCGAGTAGCCGTGGCAGATTTCGCTCTTCATTGCGGGCGGGCACAATCACACTCAATGCCGGGAAGCTAGCTTGAGTGGGACTATCTTGGCAGGTGGGGATGCGGAACAAGAAGAGAAATGCAGAGCCCCACAGGAGCAGAACGACAATGGCAAAAGGAATCATGAGTCCCACGCAACGATTGAGCGACATACGTTTTGGCCGCACAAGACGACCATAGGCATGCCGGCGCCCGGGTTCACCGACCCCCCCACGAAGAAAAGATTTGAATACTTCGAGCTCTGCTTGGGGGCCTTAAAACCGAAGTTCTTAAAACGGTCACACACGACGCCGTAAATCGCGCCTTGATTCGAGTAGTACCTTTCCTGAATATCCAAAGGAGTCCACATGTGCTCAAACACGATGTGTTCTCGCAAGTTCGCCAACCCCATTCGTTCCAGCTTAAGCACTACGCGGTCCCGCAACGCCGTATAATCGTCGCGGCTCATGGGATATTCGGGTTGGAGATGCGGAATATGAGGTAGGATCTTTAGACAGTCGCAGCCGGATGGAGCTACCGCAGGATCGCTTTTGGAAGCGGCGACGAGGTAGATGGTCGGATCGTCCGGAAGTTTCTTTTCGCGAAAGACGGCGGCAAAATGCTCTCTTTGCTGTTGTGAGAAGAAGAAGTTGTGATGACCAAGTTGCGGATACGTTGTATCCAGGCCCAAATCAAGCACCAAACCACTGCAGGCCGGCTCGAATTTACGGAGTTTTTTTAGAAAGGGGTCCTTTTCATCCAAAAGGTCACGGTATGCGGGAATGACCTCCATATTGCTCACGATGATGTCGGCATCAGTGACACGGCCGTCCTTGAGTGCAATTCCCGTTACCCGGTCGTGAGCTTTTCGGATCTCCGAAACCTCGCAGTTCAGATGTACCTGGATGCCTAGTTCTTGCATCAGACGTTCCAGTCCACGTGCGATGTTGTACATGCCCCCTTTCACATACCACAGGTCGTAGCGAAATTGAATGGTGGCCAGGCTGTTCATGAACGCGGGGGCGCTATAGGCCGAGGAGCCTACGTACTTGATAAAAAAATCGAAAATGTCGCGGAGATAGGGGCTTTTGATATGACGAGCGACCCCTTGGTGCATCGTACGGAAGAGGTCAAATTTCATGAAGTTCATGAGCCCATAGTGTTGGCGGAAGTCTCGAGAGGTGTCGAGACCTTCCTGAAAATACCCTTCATTCACCAGATCGTAGAGCCTGGCTGAGTATGCCAAAAACGCCTCAACGGCCTCCGGAGATTCACCAGCCTTTTGTGCTTCCTCGGCCATGCGCTCGGCCTCGGGATACAGGTCAATGACGGTCCCGTCCTCGAAAAAGTTACGCCAATGGGGACGTACCTTCGTGATCTGGAAGTAATCGGTCATTTTACGGCCTGACC
>JAWODE010000359.1:0-3284 GCA_046483455.1 Candidatus Hydrogenedentota bacterium
TTCTGCGGCATTGTATCCTATTGGAATCGGAAGTGGTAAGGTCGGGAGGTCTTTCTGAATCGAAGGTCCTGGCAAATCCAAGTGCTTGCTTCCTTCGCCCCGTAATTCTATGATTCCCGTGAAAGAAAGGGGTGTTGCCGCCGTATGGACCAAGCATACTGCGTGTCGGTACCCCCGCCAGAGCCCAGCGAGCACCTGGCTACTACGACCCCCTAAATGAAAAGGCAATCGGACATGAACCGCATAACTGTGTTGGCAATTGGGCTTGTAATAGTCGCAGGGTGCGCTACGATGATGAAGAAACCGGAAGGCCCGCTTCAATGCTGGGCGGTGAACCCGCTAATCAAGGTATTTCAGGATGCGCAACCGGGGATCGAGCGGAAGGCCCATGCCGACGCCGCCCGCGGCGAACATGCGTCCTTTCAAATCGTCGTGCGGGCGGAAGCCGAAGTAACGGCCTTACGGGCCGAAACATCGCCGTTAAACCGCAAAAGAGGCCGCGGGACGCTCACTCCCGAGTCCGTCCGGTTCGTTGGATATGTGCCGGTTGACCGCCCGACCCAGACCCCCTCGAAGGACCAATTGCGGGAGCCTCCGGCGGATTATCCCGACCCCTTGCTCGAAGTGGAGTCCATGGACGTGGGTGCCGGCAAAGCCCAGCCGGTTTGGATAACGGTTCCCGTGCCGCTCGATGCCAAACCCGGCATGTATCGCGGCAACGCGACGTTAACAGGGGAGGTTGGCGGAGCGGCAGTCTACGCGGAAGTGCCCCTGACCCTGCGGGTGTATGACGTGTCGGTCGAAGAAACGCGGTTGTGGGTAACGGAATGGTACCGCCTGCAGTCGCGGCACATGGAGATCGATCCCGAACCGGAATCGGACCAGTATTACGCACTTTTGCGCCGCTACGCTCGCAATATGGCGGAGCACCGACACAATGTAGCGTTGATTTCGCCCATCCGTCTCGCCACCTACGAAGTCAACGACGACGGAACCCTCACCATCGATTTCTCGAAGTTCGACAAATGGGTAACAATCTTCCAGGAAGAAGGCGTTATCGGCCGTATCGAGGGCGGGCACATCGGCGGCCGCAAAAGGGGATGGGAATCCGATTTTGTGGTGCACACACGCCGGGTGGAAGAAGGCAAGGTCGTAGCCGAAAGCGTTGCCCCCGACACGCCCGAGGCGGACGCGTTCTACGCGCAGTTTTTCCCAATGCTGGTCGCCCATCTCAAGGAGAAAGGGTGGCTGGACATTTACATGCAGCACTTGGCCGACGAACCTATCGAAAGCAATGCCGACTCGTACCGAGCGATGGCCGCACTCGCGCGGAAATACGCCCCCGAACTGCCCATCATGGAAGCATGCCACACGAAGGAACTCACCAGGGCCATGGACATCTGGGTGCCGCAACTCAACTACCTGCACCGCGATTACGAGCACTATCTCGAACGCCAGGCCGCGGGCGACGAGGTCTGGTTTTACACCTGCGTGTTTCCCCAGGGCGAATATGCGAACCGGTTTCTCGAACAACCGCTGATCAAAACGCGCCTCCTCCACTGGATCAATTTCCGTTACGGCGCGACCGGCTACCTCCATTGGGGATACAACCAATGGACCCAAGACAGCCCGTTCACCCACACGACGCGTCCGCATGGCGGCCCCGAGTACTTGCCGGCGGGCGATCCATGGATCGTATATCCCGGCGACAAGGGGCCGCTGGATTCCATCCGGTTCGAGGCCATGCGCGACGGCATCGTGGACCACGAACTGCTCTGCATGCTGGCCGAGAAGGACCCCGGCGCCGCGCAGAAACTCGCCCAACGCCACATTCTCGATTTCGACAAATACGAAACCGATGTCGAGGTTTTCCGCGCTTCGCGCCGCGAACTGCTCGAGCGGCTGGAAGCGAAGTGACCGCCGAGCCGATGTTTCGCGCTTTTCGAGTGCTCAGGGCATCTCCGGCTCGAGTCCCGCGGCCCAGGCGCTGGCGCGACGGTACAAAGCGCGCGCGCCGTCGGATTGCAGCGACGCCACGCCGTGCCCCAGCACGCTGTGAAACACCTTCGGGAACGCAGGCACGATAAACGCCATGGGATAGTCTTTTTGATCGACCCTGGACGTGGCCGCGCAGAGCACTTGAATCTCCGGTTCCCCGTCGAGGCAGGTGTACAGCTCGTCCTCGACGTCGAAATCCTTCATACCGGCGGTAATTGGATGACTCGCATCCTCGATACGCACCGTGAATGTCCCATAGGGATCATGGCCGCGCAGTTCGGGGTTCCATATGCGTCCCGCGAGTTGTTCGAAACCGTCCCATTCCTGAAACGCACCACCGCCGAAGTGAACAAGGACCACACCACGCCCCGATTCCGCGAAACGCACGAGGCCCTCGCCGACATCCGCGCCGAGCGGCAGGCGTTCCGGGTAATTCTTGAAATGCAGCATCGTCGCGTCGTAATGCATCATCAACGGCGAACCATAGATGGCTGGACATTCCGTTATGGACACTTCGAGACGCGGGTCGGCGCGCAGGATGCGGGCGAACTCGGGCGCGGTCTCCCGCCAGAGATGGCCGGGGTAGTCATCGCCGGTCACAATAAGCACGCGTTTGCGGGGGGTTGAACCGGTCTTTTTCAACAGCCAAATCTCGTTGACCACGGCGTTCGGCCCAGCCTCTTTCGCGAAAGCCACGACGAAACGATCATTCTTACGAAATTCAGGTGTCACCGGGAGCAGCACGTGCGCCCACGTGGGCTTATTCTTGTAATAAGCTGCCGCCCGCACAGGCGGCAACACAGTCGTCCACTCCATTGGCTCGCCCGTGCCAAACCGCACGGACTGCACCCGCCCCGCGTTGTCCACGTCCCACCACGTGAAGCCCACGATGTATTCCGCCTCACGGTCCAGCCCCGTGATTTCGTATTGCACCGCCGATGCGTCGTAAGTCACAGCCGCGAGGGGTCCCTCGATGCCAGGGAACGTATGGGCCGCGCCGGTAACGAGTGCAATGCCGGCTTCGGTCTTATCGCCGGTAGCCTCTTGTCCGCCGCAGTCCACGTACGCTGCCATTTCGTAACCCGCCGGAAGGTTGGGATGCTCGATGGTCATCGCTTCTGTGCGAACCACTTCCCCGGTCGCGCCGGAATCTTCGGTCCAAGCGCACCACGCCAGACAAATGCACGCGAGCGCTGCAAAGACAGGCGCCGGCTTCACGCTGGGTCCGTATTCCCTTGGGTTGGACGCCTTCATGGCTAGTGCTCCTTCCGCATTCCGTCAATGTA
>JAWODE010000465.1:0-8286 GCA_046483455.1 Candidatus Hydrogenedentota bacterium
TTTCTTCGCTCAGGACCTCGTCGGGGGTTCCCGCATACCAGCTTTCCCACTGGGTTAATTCCGCATCCGTCGCACGGCGGAAGACGCCCACGCTGCGGGCGACGACAACGGGCAAATTCGTCACGCTATCATCCTCGTCCCTCGCGTTGGGCGGACCCTCATATGCTCCTTCGTAAGCGGCATAGGCGAGGCAGGTCTCGACGTTGTAGGTGGCGGCGTAAAATTCGGCGGCGCGGAGCATGTTGTAGAGGGTGCGGCCGCTTTGCGAAACGTACTCTTTCTGAAACGCGCCGGCGTTGATCAACGTGGGCAGGGTTATCCCGGCCACAATCGCGATGATCGCGATGACCACCAGCAATTCGACCAGGGTGAACCCTCGATCTCTCGTGCCTTGCGTTTTCATGTCGCGCCTTCATAAGACAAGGGTGGCGCATCCAAACCGCGCCACCCCCGTCCGCAGTTGCTTAGCTGTAGAACGGCGTCCAACCGGCTTCCGAGTCCCAGTTGTTGATATCGTCACCACCGCCTTGGTATTCCTCATCCGGCGAATAGCCGCTGATGCTATCGTCGAACGCAATCACACCGAAACCATCCAAGGCGATATTGTGCTGGTCGCAGTTTTGATTTGCACCCGTCGAGAAAATGTATACCGGCAGTTTGGTCGGTGCCGGGAAACCGGGGAAATCGTCCGCGGGGGGCGCGCCTGGCACGGCGGCCTCCGCTTCGTTCTTTCGGGTGGCATCGTAGACATAAGGGTCATAAGTGGTGAGATCATTGATATCGCCCGAACCGAATCGCCACGACCGGAACGGGATAGAGGTGGGCTTCGCATCCATTTCGGCGTTACGCCACGGACCGAACCAGAACTTGTACTGCTTGCCCCACGGGTCCTGGCCAAGGTCCTCGACATAATTGGTGCCGAGGCGGCCTACGATGGTCTCGTTGAGTCCGATGGACCGGTCCCAGTCAACCATGGCGCCTCGTCCCATGCGCAACAGCCTGTAGCCGATATAGGTGCAAGTGTAAATCTGATCGGACAAGCTCATTGCTCGATAAGCATCAATATCGTCTGGATCGATAAACTGCCTGAAATCCTTCACGCTGGCGTCGGTGAGCATCTTGGTCATGGCGAGGTCGGCGCCGCGGATTTCTTCGATGGCGCGGGCCATGCGCGCTTTTGCGATCCAGTTGGTGACGTTGGGCACCACGATCGCCGCCAGAATGCCGATGATGGCGATCACCACCAACAGCTCGATAAGCGTAAACCCGTGTTTTCTAGTCATCATGAATACTCCTTGTTGTTGCATCCCGCGCGATACCGCGCGCGTGATTCCACAGGCGCCCTACACGCCACTCATTACGTCCGCCAGAGAGAAAATCGGCAAATACATAGCCACCACAATAAAGCCGACAACAAAGCCCAATATCACAATCATCACTGGTTCCATCAGGGCCAGCATGCCCTCGACCGCCGCCTCGACTTCGGCGTCGTAGATGTCGGCTACCTTCATCAACATCGAATCGAGACTCCCGGTCTCTTCGCCTACGTCAATCATGTTGACCACCATGGCGGGAAACACTTTCGATTCATCGAGCGGGGCGGCGATGGTGTCGCCCTCTTTGATGCTGTCGTGCACCTTCTGGATGGCATTCTCGATGACCTCGTTGCCGATGGTCTCTTTCGTGATGCGCAGCGACTGGAGGATCGGCACGCCCGAGGTGATCAGGGTGCCCAGCGTGCGCGAGAACCGCGCCACGGCCACCTTGGTCACCAGGTCGCCCACGAGGGGTATCCGCAACACCACGCGGTCCATGATGCGCTTGACCGTGTGAATTTTGCCCATAATCTTGATGGTGATAATGGTGCCGTTGAAGTACAACGCGACCTTCCACCATTCGTACCGGGCAAAGTCGCCGACATCGATCAAGAACCGGGTCATCCAGGGCAATTCGGTGCCGAAATCTTCGAAAATCACCGCGAACTCGGGCACCACGTAGGACAACAGGAACCACACAATGCCCGTGGCCACGAGCAGTACGGCGATCGGGTAGACGAGGGCGCCCTTGACGCGGCGTTTCAACGCCTGCCGGCGTTCCATAAATTGCGCCAAGCGCTGAAGCACCACCTCGAGCATACCGCCGACCTCGCCCGCGCGCACCATGTTCACGAACAGCCGGTCGAATTCTCTCGGGTGTTTCGCCAGCGCTTCGGAGAACGTCGAGCCCGACTGAATGTCGTCGCGCACTTCCTTGAGGATGTCGCGCAGTTTGCAGGGTTTAAGCTGCGCAACCAGCACGTTGATACTGCGCAGCAACGGCAGGCCGGCATCGATCAGCGTCGACAACTGCCGCGTCATGACCACAATTTCTTTCGTTTTAACGCCGCCGAAATAGAGCTCGCCGAGGCCGCCCTTTTCTTTACGCGCCCGTTTCTCGTCCCGCTTCCGCGCTTCATAGACCTTGGTAGGATACAAGCCCAACGTGCGAATATCGTTGATGGCGAGGGCCTGGTTTTCCGACTCGACTATGCCGAAGGTCTCCTTGCCCTCTTTGTTCATCGCCTTATACGCATATTTCGGCATGGCCTCTATCCTTTCCTAGTCGTCGTATCGGTCCGTATGCAACAGGACCTCCTCGGCACTGGTCGTCCCCTGTACACACTTGATGAGGCCTTCTTCGCGAAGGGTGCGCATCCCTTTCGAGCGGGCGTATTTGCGCAACTCATGCGACATCACGCGGCCGAGAATCATGTCGCGCACGGTCTCATCGACTTCCATCATCTCGAACAGCCCCACGCGGCCGGCATACCCGGTGAAATTGCAGCTCGGGCACCCGTTGGGCCGGTACAACTTGAATTTCGGGTCTTGCCGCCACGACATCGGTATCCCCAGCCTGTCCATCTCTTCTTTATCCGGCTGGTAACCCTCTTTGCAGTGGCGGCACAAGGTGCGTACCAGCCGCTGGGCCAATACCCCCTCGAGCGACGACGTAATCAAAAACGGCTCGAGGTCCATGTCGAGCAAACGCGTGATCGTCTCGGGGGCGCTGTTCGTGTGCAACGTGCTCAGCACCAAGTGGCCCGTCAACGACGCCTCGACCGCGATCTGGGCCGTCTCGAGGTCGCGGATTTCGCCCACCATCACAATGTCGGGGTCCTGACGAAGGATGGACCGCAGGCACGCCGCAAACGTCAGGCCTACCTGCTCGCGCACTTGTACTTGCACCAACTGGTCGATGTGCAGCTCGACCGGGTCTTCCGTCGTAATGATTTTTACGCTCGGTTGATTCAATTCCTTCAACGCGCCGTAGAGGGTGGTCGATTTACCCGAGCCCGTCGGGCCCGTCACCAGGAAAATGCCGTTCGGCTTCGCGATGACATTCCGGATTTTCTTCAGCACGTCCGGCGAAAAACCGAGGGTATCCAAATCGATCTTCACGGCCGTGCGGTCAAGCAGACGCATGGTCACGTTCTCGCCGAACAATGTCGGCAGCGTGCCCACGCGGATATCGACCTCGGAATCGCCGATCTTGAGGTCGATGCGGGCGTCCTGGGGCAGGCGCCGCTCGCCGATGTCCATGTCGCACATGATCTTTACACGCGAGATCAGCGCCAGCGCCATGTTCTTCGGCGGGCTTACAATCTCGTGCAATATGCCGTCGATACGGATGCGAATCCGAAAATCGTCTTCGTAGGTCTCCAAATGAATATCGGACGCGCGCTTCTGCACCGCCTCGAGCAACACCAGGTTGACGATTTTGATGATCTCGGGCTCCTGCGCCAGCTCGACCAGGTTATCCGCGTCGCTTACGATCTCCTGCTGGCCCAGTTCCTCGGCGCTCAATTCCGCATCGCCCACCCGATCGACCAAGTCCTTAAGCGTTTCCTGCACCGATTCGCTCTCGTACGAGTAATTGTTCTTGATGAACGCGGCAATCGCTTCCTCGTTGCTCACCGCCCCTTTCACCTTGCACCCGAGTATCTGCGAGAGGTCGTCTATAATGCCAACGTTCAAGGGGTCCGCCATCGCCACCGTCAACACATCGTCTTCCAAACGCACCGGCACGATGCTGTAAAAGCGCGCGATGTCCGCCGATACCTTACCCAACACATCGCCGGGCACCTGCATCTTGTTGACGTCCACGCGCTCCATGCCCGACTGGACGCCCAGCGCCTCGACCACGGCCTGCTCATCGCACAGGCCCATCTGAACCAAAACGCGCCCCACCATCTCGCCCGTCAGGCGCTGACGCTGAAGCGCTTCATCCAATTCCAGCGGCGTAATCACGCCGTGGTCTATCAGTATGTCGCCAAGCGGTCGTTCGTGTGTGACGGCCATCGGTCAAGGTTCCTCTCAAACGTTACGACAGAACAGGTTTGTTTTGCTCTTCTTTTTCGTCCGTCGGCGCATCTTCCATGCCAAGTTTTCTCGCGGCTTCCCGGAATTCCTCGATGTTCTGCGCCTTGCCCGCCGCGACGTCGTAGCTAATAATGCCCTTGCGGTACAGCGCCAGCAGATGCTCATCGAGCAGATTCATGCCGTACTTGTGGCCGGTCTGAATCGATGACGTGATACGATACGACTTGTTCTCGCGGATAAGGTTCTGAATAGCCGGCGTCGTGATCATCACCTCGAACGCGGCGACCCGCCCGAACCCGCCTTTCCGCGGCAGCAGCGCCTGCGAAATCACCGACTTCAAATTACCCGCCAGCTGCGTGCGAATCTGCTCCTGCTGATTCGTCGGAAACGCGTCTACCACACGGTCGATGGTGCGCACCGAGCCCGTGGTGTGCAGCGTGCCAAACACCAGGTGGCCGGTCTCCGCCGCCGTGATCGCCGCCTCGATCGTCTCGAGGTCGCGCATTTCTCCGACCAGAATAATGTCGGGGTCCTGACGCAATGCGCGCCGAATCGCTTCCGCGAACGACGGGACATCCACGCCCACTTCGCGTTGGTTCACCAGACTCTTCTTATGATTATGGTAATACTCGATGGGGTCCTCGATCGTGATGATGTGATGATCAAACTCGGTGTTCAGGTAATCGATCATCGTAGCCAGGCTCGTGCTTTTACCCGAACCCGTAGGCCCCGTCACGAGGATAAGTCCACGCGGCTGTGAAATCACTTGTTTCAACACCTGCGGCAGCCCAATCTGCTCGAAGGTCAGAATCTTGTTCGGAATCAAACGCAGCACCAGGCCCACGTTGCCCTTCTGCTTAAAAATCGACACACGGAACCGGGCGATATCCTCGAACGCAAAGCCGAAGTCCGAGCCGCCCACTTCCTGAATCTCTTGCTGGTTGTCCACCGAGGCGATACTCTTCATCAGCCGCTCGGTGTCCTCCGGCGTGAGCGTCCGGTCGCCGAAGTATTGCAAATGACCGTGCACGCGTCCCACGGGCGGACTCGCCACCGCCAGGTGCAAGTCCGACCCCTCGCGGTCAATGAGCATCTTCAGCAAGCTCACCATGTCGTACTGTTGTACAGGCACCCTTGTCTCCTCTCGTGCGCCGAATTTACGACGGTTCGTCCATTTGCGTCACGCGTAGAACCTCCTGCACCGACGTAATGCCCGCCAACGCCTTCTGCCATGCGTCCTCACGCAGCGTTAGCATCTCGGCATTTTTCCGGGCTTCCGCACGCAAGGCGCCCGCCGAAGCACCGTCGATGATCATCTCGCGCAACCGATCGTTCGTGACCAACAATTCGTGAATACCAATACGGCCCTGATAACCCGTGTGGTTGCAATGCTCGCAGCCCTTGCCTTCAAACAATTCCGCCTCGTTCGGGTCAAATTTCATCCCCAGGCGTTCGAGCTGCGTCTCCGTCGGCTGCACCGGCTCCTTGCACGTCGTGCACAACGTACGCACCAGCCGCTGCGCCAATACACACCGAACGCCGGACGCCACCATGAACGGTTTCACGCCGATATCCACCAGGCGCACGAACGAACTCGCCGCGTCATTCGTGTGCAGGGTCGAAAACACCATGTGGCCCGTCAACGCGGCCTTAATGGCGATGGCGGCCGTTTCATAGTCGCGAATCTCACCCACCATCACGATATCGGGGTCCTGACGGAAGATCGCGCGCAAGGCATTGGCGAACTTCCAGCCGATTTCATGATTGATCTGCACCTGGTTAATGCCCGAAAGCTGGTACTCGACCGGGTCTTCTACCGTCACGAGTTTGCTTTCCGGCTTGTTCAGCTTGTGCAGCGAAGCATACAGCGTCGTCGTTTTACCCGAACCCGTCGGCCCCGTCACCAGCATCACGCCGGTACCCTGGCCGAGCAAATCCTCCCACCTGCGCTGGTTCTCCGGACTAAAGCCCAACTGGCCCAGACCCAGCAACAGGCCACTCTTGTCCAGGATACGCATGACGACGCTCTCGCCGTACTGGGCCGGCAAAGCGCTCACGCGCAAGTCAACCATCTTACCACCGATATTCAGCTTGATGCGGCCGTCCTGCGGAACCCGCCGCTCCGAAAGGTCCATGTTCGACAAAAGCTTGAGCCGCGAAATGATGCTCGGCTGGGCACGTTTCGGCGGGGGCGGCATCAAATGCAAAACGCCGTCAATGCGATACCGGATTTTGACGTCGTATTTGCCCGGCTCGACGTGAATATCACTCGCCCGAAGCCGAAACGCCTCAAGAATCAAATTATGCACGTATCGAACAACCGGGTGATCCTCGTCATCCAAATCCCCGCCGCCGCCGCCGACATCGAAATCCGCCGCATCCACGCTGATGCTGCTCATGCTGATATCGCTCGCGGACATGCTGCTGACGCTGCTCATCGACGAATCCAACGAACTCACGTTCGACATGGTGCTCAGCGTGCTCATCGTCGAAGCACTGCTCACCGTCGAAAGCATCGATTCCACGGTGTGCTCGTTCAATCCATAGTATTTCCCCAGCGCTTCCGCGATCTCCTCGGGCGGCGCCAACTGCGGCTCGACAGGACGCTCGAGCAAACGCTCCACGTTCTCGAGGGCCGTAAAGTTCGTGGGGTCCGCCGTCGCAATAATCAGACGATCACCCGTCTCGCCAATCGGAATGATTCGGTACAACGTGGCGATGCTGGGCTCGACAAGGTTGCGGATGCGTTCCGGGATTTCGCGGTCGGAGAGGTGAACTATCGGGATGCCTAACTGCTCGGCAAGCCCTTCGGTGATGTGCGTTTTGCTGAGGTAGCCCAGACGTACGAGAATCTCACCCAGCTTGCGGTGGCCCATCGTCGTTTGTTGCTTATGGATGGCCTCGTCAAGCTGCTTCTGAGTAATGACTCCCTTCTCGACAAGGGTCTGCCCAAATAGGGAATAGGCTTGCTGTTGCACGGCTTAATCCTCACGTTTTCTGCACCTTAAATGTACCAGACTCGCCCGAATTTTGTCAATGCAAATACTGCGAGATCGTATTGCAAATATTACACTTACGAAGCATACTGTCAATAATATACCTGGCTCTCCGAAGCCTGCCGCCTGTTTCCCGCCACCCTTTTTGGTATTCCTGACTCACTGCAAACGACCGGCCCGCCGGACCCGGCGGAAAAGACCCGTCTCGCCATTAAAATATCCAGGTCAAATTTACTGAAAAGAGCAACGACCGGCCTCTCCTCACTGTCACACTCAAGCCGAAATGTAACTTGCCAACTTATAGGCCGAACAGGGAGATATCCCATTAACCCCTATGTCCGTAGCCCACCCGGGCGTATACAGACTCATCCGATTCCGAAAGCCATTCTGCCCCAGGGAGGGGCGAAATTCAACCCCAAAACCCGAAAATGCCAAACCACATTAGAAATGTCCTCTTTTCTTGGGCTCGCGCTTTGGGTTATCCAAGGGGTGTGGGCAGGCGCGTCGCGGCTGTGGGTATACCCCCCCTCACTTCCTTTTTCTCTTTTTGCATAAATGACGGGGGCCGGTACGAGACGGAAAAAGCGCGGTTTCTACCGTCGTTCCTGCGTAAGCAGGAATCCAGAGGGCTTGCGAGAGGCGCCTTGTGGGCGCACACTGGACCCCTGCTTTCGCAGGGGTGACGGGAGAAAGCACGCGTGAGGGGAGGGCGGAATCAAGGCCGCGCCTTGGGAATCCAGCCCCGGTCCGACTGGGTCGAACCGTCCCCGCCAGCGAGGGACAAAGACGTCTGAGCAGCGACAGAACGCGCGGTTTCTACCGTCCTTCCTGCGTAAGCAGGAATCCAGAGGGCTTGCGAGAGGCGCCTTGTGGGCGCACACTGGACCCCTGCTTTCGCAGGGGTGACGGGAGAAAGCACGCGTGAGGGGAGG
>JAWODE010000517.1:0-4849 GCA_046483455.1 Candidatus Hydrogenedentota bacterium
CTCGGCCATGATCCGTCACGGGCGAGACGCCCGTGTTACGTGCCTTCGTGGTTCAATGTCGAGATGATTTCAACGCAGAGCCGCGGAGAACGCGGAGAAGACAAAGCGCGCACGCGTGTCCTTTCCGTGATGCCTTCAACATCTGCGTCAATCTGCGCCATCTGCGGATGGCCTTCCTAACAACCCTGCGAAGGGCTGGCCTAAAACGGTATCACGGCGTAACGGTCCTCTTCTTCTCCACGGGTCCACTCCTTCTCCCGCATCATCGTCTGAGAGGCGTAGACGGAATTACTGAGCCCCCTTGTGTGAATTTCGAAGCGGTCATCATGGACGTGGATATCCCGAAACTCGACCGGGTATTGTGTTAGGGAACCCGTTACAATCTGGGTAAGTCCGGCTTTCTTGGCGATGTAATGCGCGTGTGCGCTACCGGAAAGCAACAACTTGACTTGGGCATGATTCTCAAGCAGCTTCAGCAGTTCCGCCGCGTTTTCCAGAACACCCCGTTCAAGAACAGCCTCGTGTATCGACTCGTTGTGGGGGAAAATGGCGGGGGGATGCATCGCGATGATGGTAGCCTCTTCATCGTGTTCCATTAAGTCGGCTTCCAGCCATTCAAGCTGTGAGCGCGGAATGATCCACGCCGGGACTGTATCACCGCCTTCAGAATACGGCATCTCCGTTCCATCAGCCCATCGCCACCAAGGGTCCAAGACACAAAAATGCAGCTCTTGGTGCGTAAACGAGTACCAAGTCTGCGATCCTGGCAAACACGCGCCAAAGGCTTCCGTAAACCATTGCCGCGATTGTTCATATCGAAAATCCGACCTCCCGCCCATCGGATAATACGGAAATCCCAGGGAATCCATAAGGTCCCGCGCCGCAAAGACGGCATCCCGCGACTCGCACCGCGCAATATCGCCGGTAACAATCAGGAAATCCGGTTGCAGTTCAGAAAGATCGCGCCGCAGACAACTGATTACTTCCGGAATCAAAACGCTTTCAATACGGCCGTTCCGGTCGTTATGCACTTGGCTCCCCAGATGAGGGTCCGATACCTGGATAAATCGCCACATTCCGCTACCCCATTCGCCTATACGATACCACAAAAATGAGAAAGTTGCGAATCGGGGAAAGGCCTATAAGGCCCCACCATGTGAAATACACATTAAGACATTCAAAAGCGAACACTTACGGACAGAAGCCCAACGCCGGATACAGGGTCCCTTCGGGGGGACTTTTGCGAGAAACAGAACCTTACTCGATTTTCAGGCGCCGCATCGCCCGCCAAAGCGTGGTTCGCCCGATCCCTAACAGTTCCGCTGCCGCGCTTCGATTCCCGCGCGTTTTGCCCAACGCAAGGCGAATCACATCTTCACTTAGTTCGTCCGGAGCCTTCTTGAAACGAGATATCACGATATCTTCAGGGAAATCGGCCAACGTCAGCGTTTCCCCTTGCGCAAACATAACGGCCTGCTCGACAACGTTGCGTAGCTGCCGGATATTGCCCGGCCACGCACTTTCCTGCAAGACCTTCCGGCATTCTTTGGAAAGCGCAAGTCCTTCCTTCTCATGAATTTCTGAAAATTCGCGGACAAATGCATCGGCTATACGCGAGACGTCGCCGCCACGTTCCCGGAGGGGAGGAATATCAATCCGGGCCACCGAAAGGGCGTAGTAGAGGTCCTCCCGCAGCCTGCCGTTATTCATCAACTCCGTCGGCTCTTCGCTCGTCGCCGCTATAAGCCGCACGGATACCCGCTCCTGCGATGGACCGCCCAAACGGGAAGTCGTGTTCGTCTCCAGCAATTGGTACAGAATACGCTGCGCTTCCGAGTCCAAGTCGGCTAAGTCCCGAATGTACAACGTCCCGCGATGCGCCCGGCGAATAGCACCCGCATGCTCCCGCACGGCGCCTTGAAACGCCCCTGCCGCGAAACCGGCCAATTCCTGCACAATCAGCCGTTCATCCAGTCCTGTCGTCTCCAAAACCTCAAATGGCGCTCCTTTCCGCCCACCCGCAAAATGAATCGCGCGGGCAAGCAATTTGCGGCCCACGCCGGATTCTCCCACAAGCAAAACCGGTATGTCGGACGCGGCTACCTGCTCAGCACGCGCCATAACCACCTTCATTGCATCGGATTGCGCAACCAGGTCATTCAGCAGCTGTTCCCCTTTCAAGCGTCCTGTAAGGGCATTGAGTTTCAACTGAATCTGCCGGGCTTTCTTCTGAGCCTGCTTGGTTTTCCGTTCAGCTTGCGCTATTTCCTCCGGAAACGACACGGCCTCCATCGCGGTACGAATCCAGTCAGCTTCGGGACCCCACTCGGGTTCAAAGCGTCCGATGATTCGACAGCGCTCATCCCCCTTCCCCATGCACTCGACTTCAAGGCAAAGGACCCGGCGTCCGATAATTTCGCTGATGTGGCCCGATAAATACCCCATCGTATTCCAGCATCCGCATACT
The DNA here is from genome assembly GCA_046483455.1 of Candidatus Hydrogenedentota bacterium. Taxonomy (GTDB): domain Bacteria; phylum Hydrogenedentota; class Hydrogenedentia; order Hydrogenedentales; family SLHB01; genus UBA2224. Next base: position 2,468 of record JAWODE010000517.1, read on the forward strand.
CCTAGAGAACCCGCAACTATCTTGTGCGCCTTGGCTTCCAAACTCTCATCAAGGGCGATCTCGCGGTAAAGCGTGCGTTCTTCGAGGTCATACTCAAAACGGATGGGATCCGCGGCATAACGCCCCTGCAACTGACCAAAAACAGGGGCCGCCTGAAGCGACAGACGCACGTTTTGCTGAAATACACTCAAATGCCGCCCTGCGTCACGCCGCCCTTGCTCGAATCCGATGCGGAAACACAATGCGCGAGCCCGCTGCCAGCCGAGAGACTCGATAAGATGACGGCGTTGCACAGCAGCCGCCTCGAAATCCATGAAAAAACCGACCCTGTTCAAAAACGTCAGACGACCCTCTTTGGGCTCCGATTCAAGCCAGACGTTTCGGCCTCCCTCGAGGTAATGGGAAAGCACAGGCGGCAATTCCAGAAAAACATGCTGACTGAGCTTGGTAGGACGCATCATACAAACCCTCCCCCAGAGAAAACAATAGGCGAAACACCCCGGAAAGTCAAGTGTTTCGCCTGAAACGCTTGCGCAACTCATGTCATAGCAGTATTTTAAGTTACAGAGATAACCGAAAACTTGAGGAGGGTTTCACTTATGTTTCACACGTGAAAAGCAAGTGCGTGTCCAAGTGTCCATCCAAGACAAGGAAGAATTCTCAAAGCGCTTATGACCCTTGCTCCCGCTTCTCCCAATGATGCGCTCTGTGCTTGAGGTAGAAGAAAAGGGAAATCCCGAAGGCGAACAACAGAATCGAGAACACTTGCTGGTCGCTGAGATTTCCGCCAAGGTGGGTGGGGTTGTGGTCGCCCCGGAAGAATTCCACGATGAAACGCATTACGCCATACAGCATTAAATAGCTGGGAAGAACAAACCCGCGGAACAGGGGCCGTTTTTTTCGAAGCATCATCAGAACTCCGAAAATCAGCACCAACCCGACAACGCTATACAGTTGCGTCGGATGAACTGGGTACGACCATTTATCCTCCCAGTAAGACAGTCCAAATCGCTCGCAATGGTCAAGATAGGGCGGACTGCCCACGGGTTCTTTGCTGAGATCGTAGGGAACCCGGCGAAACGGCATAGCCCACAACACATCGGACCGTTGGCCATAGCAGCAACCATTCAGGAAACACCCGACACGACCGATAGCGTGTCCCAACGGAATATAGCATACCGCGATATCCGCAAACGTCCAAAAGTCGACCTTTTTGCGGCGCAAATACCAATACACGAAAGGGATAGCCAGGAGAGCCCCCTGAAACACCAGGCCCCCCCTCCAGAAGGCAATCCATCCGACCGGATCGTCCCATTCATAAAGACGGGGATAGAGAAGAATGTGAGCAATGCGTGACCCGAGCAGTCCCACAAGGAGGGTCCAAAAGGCCAAATCCGCGATCACATCGGGATCAATGCCGATTTTCCTGCTTTCCCGCCGAACCAGCCCCACTCCAACAAGGAAAGCAATGGCAAGCATGAGTCCATACGAGTGGACTTTGAGAGGGCCTAATTCAATCAGCGTTGGAAACATGAGCGTTTTCCTGAGCTTCTGGCTGGGGAGTCTTCCAAGTCAGTATGATTAAAAGGACGACCCCCGTGCAAATTGCGGAATCCGCCACGTTGAAAGCCGGATACAGCTTCCACGGAAAATCAAACTTCACGAAATAGAAATGAAACTGAAGAAAGTCAGTTACCGATCCCAAGCGAAACCGGTCTATGAGGTTTCCCACCGCACCGCCGGCGACCAGCCCATAAGCCAACGACTGCCATCTGGAGTGGGGATTCAGGTGCGTATACAGATATGCGAGAACCAGCGTGGCAAACAGAGGCGCTATAAGCGGAACGATTCCCGTGTCGCGAAACATCCCCCCTACAAGCCCCGTATTACGCTGATGCGTAATCCAGAAGAACTCGTCCGGATGAGCGCCTAAAGTCTCACTGCCTTCAGGAAGGTACTTCATGACCAAGAATTTTGTTACCTGGTCAATAACAACCACAATGAACACAACGCCCGCGATCCAAAGAATCTGGTATTTTCTCTCCGGACGCAGCCCAAGCCTCATGTCACGCCGCCGCGTTCAAAACTTGATTGGCACTCGATGCAATAACGCGCGGCCGGAAAAACTTCCAGGCGCTTTCGAGGGATTTCTTTCCCGCATCCTTCACACTTGCCGTAGGTACCATCCTCGATACGCTGCAAGGCCGCGGCCACTTCCTCGAGTTGACGAGACTCCGCGCTCGTCAAACTGAGAGCTATCTCCCGCTCGAAGCTGTCCGTGCCCACCTCCGCATAACTGGAAACGTCGGAAACATTGTCTGTGGCGGGTTGATAAAGGGTGTCTTCCTCGAGCTGACGCACCCCTCTTACCAACCGATCACG
>JAWODE010000083.1:0-3983 GCA_046483455.1 Candidatus Hydrogenedentota bacterium
CTTCGCAGAGGAGCAGGTCTTTGTTTCGCGCGGCGAGGACCACCTCGGGAGGTTGCCGGCAGGCATTCAGCAGCGCCTTGGCGAGAGCCGGGAAGGTCGCTACGCCGATGCCGCCCGATACGATAATGTGGCGCCCGAAGCCTTTGTCAATAGGGAAGCCATTCCCCAGCGGGCCCTGAATCGAGCATTTCTGGCCGGCCATGCGCTTCGCGAGTAGAGCGGTGCCTTCGCCCTCGACTTTGTAAAGTATGCTGATGCCGTCGTCGTGAATCTCCGAGAAACACATGGGACGGCGGAGAAAAGGATAGAGGGTCTCGGCTACTTCGACCATACAGAATTGGCCGGGTTTGGCTGCACGAGCAATCTCGGGGGAATGCAGGCGCATACGCCAGTGCCCCGGCGCGACATGGTCATGCGCTATGATTTCACCGCCCTGGATAAAGCGCATCTCACGTCCTGCCTCGGTCCAGGGCCAACTGATTTCTCAGATTGTTCAAACTCAGGCGAACCCGTTCAGCCAATACTTCTCCGACGCCCTCGACCGCAACCAATTCATCCTTCGGCGCACGCATAATCTGTTGAAGGGTGCCGAAACGGTCCACCAGATTCTGGATGATCTGCGGAGTCAAGCGGCGGGTTTGCGAAAGGACACGAAATCCGCGCGTCGATAAATACGTGTCCACGCCACGGAGATTTGACCCGTATCCAAGAGCCTGGCTGATCGCGCCCAGCGAGAGGAGGTCGTCGTGAGATAGCTCTTCGATACGTTGCTGGACGGCCTCGGCGTCCAGCCCGGGTTTTTCTTTGTAGTAATCTTTTGTCACAAGACGGGCTTCTTCAATCGGCACGGACAACTCCCGCAACTGCAATTCGATTAAGCGCCCTTCCGTACCCAGTTCCAAAATATGGGGTTCGATTTCCGAGGCGATACGGCGCGCCATCTCGCAGCGCTGAATCACTTTACACACGTCGAAGATGGTCACCATATCTTCAAATTCGCGGGTGCTTAAATCCAACATCGACTGATTCAGGCTGCTGATGTACTTTTCGAGGGTTTGAAGGGCTTGTCCGGCCTTGTTGAGCAAGGTGGGGAGGCTGTCCAGTACATGCCGCGTGTCCTGCACGTACAGCGTCACGCTCGAGCGCCGTTCCGAGACGGCTACCACAGCGCACTTGGCTTGTTTGGCCATGCGTTCCGCCGCGATATGACGGGTCCCTGTTTCGTGCGAGACAATCGAGTTGCTCGGCGTCAGGAATCGGTTGGCATATGTAATGGTGGTGCCGTCTTCGTTCAAGATGATGGCGCCGTCCATCTTCGAGAGTTCGTAGAGCAACTGCGGAGTGCAAGGCGCATTCAACTCGACGCCCCCGTCGGAAAGTTCAGCCAGCTTTTTCGGATCGCCGATACACAACAGGGCGCCATGCCGGCTTTGGAGCATCATTGAGATCGCTTCCCGGATTTTGGTACCGGGAGAGATCATTGTTACCGCTTCCCGATAGGCAATGGATTTCGATTTGCGTTTTGACTTCGCCATACCCCTTCTTCCTTAGCCTAACCGCCTCTCTTCTATAATGGCACGGTGGGGTGTCATTGTTCCAGCGCGGCCTCAATAGCTTGGCGTACTCGCCCTACGGGCCATACCGTCTCCGAGGCAATTTCCACCTCCGGCGCGTTATTTTTCGGTAAAATGCAAATGTTAAAGCCGAATTTTTCCGCTTCCGCGACTCGTTTGCTTACCAAGTTTACTCCGCGAACTTCTCCGGCGAGGCCGATTTCGCCAAATGCCGTCAAATGGGGCGTAACCGGAGCTTCCATAAAACTCGATACCAGAGCCAGAGCAATGGCGAGATCGGCGGCCGGCTCATCCAAGCGCACCCCGCCGGCCACATTCACAAAGACGTCGCGGTCCGCGAAATGCAGCCCTGCGCGCTTCTCGAGAACCGCGAGAATCAGCGATACCCGGTTGGGATTGACGCCTGTTACCGTGCGGCGTGGCGAGCCTAAGTTCGAGTCGCATACCAGGGCCTGCACCTCGACCAGGAGAGGACGGGTGCCTTCCACACTGGGTAGGACCACCGAGCCGCTGACGCCTTCTGGGCGTTCATTCAAGAACAGAGCACTCGGGTTAGGCACTTCCTGGAGGCCTGTCTCCGTCATTTCAAACACGCCGATCTCGTTTGTCGAACCGAACCGGTTCTTGACGGCGCGGAGAATGCGCAACACCTGTTTGCCTTCGCCTTCGAAATACAAGACCGTGTCGACGAGATGCTCGAGCATGCGCGGGCCGGCAATAGAACCCTCTTTCGTCACATGACCAACCAGGAAAATCGGAGTCCCCGAACTTTTGGCGAGACGCAGAAACTCACTCGCGCAGTCCCGTACCTGCGAGATACTGCCCGGGACCCCCGGCAAATCCGCCGAATATACCGACTGAATCGAGTCCACAACAACCAGTCCATATTCTTTGTCCCTAATTTGCTTTGTGATGGCCGTAAGTTCCGTCTCGGTGAACAACAGGAGGTCGTCCGAAAGCGTTCCGAGACGCCGCGCCCGAAGTTGGGATTGGCTGAACGATTCCTCCCCGGACACGTACAGCACGCGTTGTCCCTGCTGGGCCAGACCGTGGGAAACCTGGAGCATGATGGTTGATTTGCCAATGCCTGGGTCGCCTCCGATAAGCGTTAACGAGCCTGGAACAATGCCTCCTCCCAGAACCCGGTCGCATTCGTCGATTCTTGTCAAGAGCCGTGGGGGAGGTTCGTGTTGCTGGTCCGTGACGGCGAGGGGTTGCTGTGTCTCGCCCATAGAAGTGCGTACGTGTTGCCCGGCTTCCACGACGCTTTCTTCGACCACCGTGTTCCACTGCCCGCAATCCGTGCAGCGGCCGACCCAACGCATGTAGGTCGCTCCGCATTTCTGACACACATATGTGGATTTTGTTTTGGCCATGAAAGGTTCCCCGACACGGTCTTTCGGGTTTCAAAGCTATGGGCTGGAGCGGCTTATTAGCCCGCGGCACCCATCTAACCCGAAGAATACCAGATGGCGAACAGCCAATAAAGCAAAGCATATCCAATCGCGGACGGACGCAAGCCATGCGAGAGAGACATGGGGCTGCGGTGAACCGGTGGGTCCCGTGACCGCCCTCCTTCATGCTTCTTTTCTCAGGAAATGGTCTCTGCGTGATGGTCAGGTGCCCGGCACTGGCGCATATTCCATAACAGCTTTGCCTAGAATCCCAATGAGGATGGCCGCCAGGATTGCTCCAAATACTACCTGGAGTGCCCAATAGATGAGAAAGTCCAAGAGGCCCATGTCGTACACCGAGTACAAAATATAGATGGCGAGGATAAAACCAATACAAGGAATACCCGCCACGGCGCTTACGCCCCACGCCACAAGACTTACCATCAAGATGTCTTTCAAAAATTCGTCATACGGGAGTTTCCCCGTAAACAACAACGTGAAATACAGTGGCCACGGCGTGAAAAGCAAGCTGAGGAAAATGAGAAGAATCAGGGTGAGCCGGAAGTCCGGAAGATCTTCTTTGGCAAGCGTGGCGTCCGTTCGCACGCTTTGTACATTGGATAACGCCGAGCGAAAATCTTCGAGCGCGATCTCGTCGCCCGAAGCCGAGTACACCTCTTCGCCAGACGTGTCTTGAATGATAATGGCGGGGACATTTTGTATGTCGTGTTTTGTCACGGCGGGTTTATCTTCGGCATACAAGATGCGGATGTTGACGAATTGAGACAGTATCTGAGCAATCTCCGGGTCCTCGACAATTGTCTCTTCGACGGTGTTTGATTCCTCGCCTCCGTCGTGGAAGAAAATGCAAAGGGGGCGCTCGTACTCCTGGGCAATATCTTTTCCCAATATCAATGATTTATTTAATATGATTGTACCACCTTTTTCAACCTCGGATTCAAATTTATTCAAAGAAGGCTTATTCATAGCAATTAAGGTCATGGGATTGGGAACC